>DATCVD010000199.1:0-18010 GCA_036567125.1 Pyrinomonadaceae bacterium
GGCGTCAGCCCGCCGCGCGCCGCCTCGTCAGTCCGACGCGCGCCGGCTCCACTTCCGCCACACGCCCGCGTCGGCCAGCATCTTGATGTAGACGCCGCCGACGACCGAGCGCGCCTGAAAGCCGCGCTGCTTGCCGTCGGCCGTGCCGTACCAGTCGGTGAGCGGGACGCGGTCGGGCGTCTCGTGGGCGAAGCGGTAGGCGGGGAGGACGAACGCGCGGAAGTCGCCTTCGGACCCGGCGAGCGTCGCCGTCCAGACGATCCAGTCGAGCTTCGTGTAAGTCTCGCGGCTGTCGAGCGGCAGCCCGTAAGCGTTCTGCTTCCGCTTGTAGAAATTGATCTCGCGGCGGGCGACCTCGGGCGGGAAGAGGTTCAGCCCCAACAACCTGTCCCAGACGAGGTTGTACTTCTGGCTCCAAGTGCCGGGCTTGTCGAAGGCGAGGCGGAAGTGATCGCCGTCGTCGGCCATGCGCGCCCAGCGCGCCGCCATCTCCCGCGCCTCGCGCCGGTACTTGTCGCCTTCGGCGGCGCGGTTCGTCGCGTCGCACAGTTGGGCGTAAGCGCCGAGGGCGAGGATGGCCTTGAGCGAGAGGTTGGTGTTGTGCGCGAGGTGGCCGGCGAAGTCGTCGGTGCTCAGCTGGTTCTCCGGGTCCATGCCCTTCGAGCGGAGGTACTCGGCCCAGCGGGTGACGAGCGGCCAGTACTTTTCCGCCAGCCGCGCGTGGCCGTCGGCGCGCGCGAGCGCGGCCAGCATGATGAGCATGTTGCCGCTCTCCTCGACGGGCATCTGGTTCTCTTCGGAGGTCTCGCGGCCGCCGTAGGTCTGGCCGTTGGCGAGCGGGTAGGTTCCGAGATCGTGCGGCGCGAAGGGGAAGCGCCAGCGGGGGGAGGCGGCGTAGTCGAGCACGGGGCGGAGCTGCGCTTCGAGCAGGCGCGGGTTGAAGAGCAGGAAGAAGGGCGACGACGGGTAAGTCACGTCCACCGTGGCAATCGAGCCGTTGCTGAAATTCTCCTTCGAGAAGAAGAGCGGCGTGCCGTCCCAGTCGGCCGCGAGTTTGTGCGCCGCGATCGCCTGCCGGAAGGCGAGCGCCGCGAGGCGCGCGTACTCTTCGCCGCCCGCCTTGCGCAGATCGCTCATCAGCTCGGCGTCGAACGCCTCCGCGCGCTCGCGGATCGCGGGGTAGTCGCGCGCGGCGGCCCGGAGCATCGCGTCCGCTTCCGCGCCGCCGCGCCGCCAGTAGGGCCGAAGCCTGCGCCCGAAGTATTCGACCGAGTAGCGGTCGTCGTAGGCGAGCATGAGGTGGCGTGAGACCGTGGACGCGCCGACCGCGCCGAGGTCGGTCGCGGCGGCGAGCACCGGCGTCTCCTCGCGGGCCATGCGCGGCATGCGCGCGTCGTCCGAGTCGGGGAGCGCGCCCGACTGCGCGAAGGCCGCGCGCGCCGTCTGATTCCACGCGATCACGTCCGCGCCCGCCCACGACGGCGGGAGCGCGAGGTGCAGGTAGCCCCAGTCGATCCGCAGGTCGTCGCCGGAGCGTTCGAGCACGGGCTGCAACTGCGAGCCGAACGACAGCACGCGCAGGTCGCCGGCCTTCAGGCGCGACCACGTGACCTTCTCGTACGTCGTGTTGACGGCGAACTCGGCCGTGCAGTCGAAGTAGAGCGAGACTTGGTGCTCGCGCCCGTCCACGGCCCGCACGTCCCACGCGACGTAAGTGACGGGCCGCGACATGACTTCGAGGTCGTGCGGCAGGAGCGGACTCAGGAAGGTGAGCGTGGCGCGCACGCCGCCGCCCTCGAACTCGTAGATCGTCCTCGTCGGCAGCACCTCGACGCGGGTCTGCCTCATCGCGTCGGGCAGCGGGCCGTAAGACTGCCCCATCAGCCGGTACGCCCGCCCGTCGACGCGGATCATGCCGACCATGCCGTGGAACGCGCCAGTCCAGTGGCGCGTCCGGTCGTCCGCGAGCCGGTCGGACATCGACCAGACGCTGAAGTAGGGATCGTGCGTGACGAGCGGGACGGCGGGCGGGCGGAAGTGTGCCGGCTGCTGTTGCCGCGGCCTGACCTCGCGCGGGGCGGCGACGGCCAAGAGCAGGCAGAGGGACGCGACAACCCTCAGACTCGTCTTCGCGATGGGCATAAACCGCAACTCTCAGGGAAGTGACCCGACGGGTTAACGCGGGAAAGAAGGCTGACTTCCAAGTCGGTTGGTAAGTCGGGCGCGCACGCGCTCGTCACGAGTCGGCCGTGCCGCGCGTCTTCCCGGCCTGATCGGCGAACACGGCGAGCAGCAGCACGACGCCGAGCGCGATCTTCTGCATGTAGGGATCGACGCCCCACAGGTTCAGCCCGTTGTTCAGGATGCCGATGAAGACGGCCCCCCAGAACGTGCCGACGACGCTGCCCTGCCCGCCCGTCAGGGAAGTGCCGCCGACGACGACGGCCGCGATCACGTCGAGTTCGTACTGGATGCCGGAGTTCGGGACGCCCGCGCCGAGGCGGGAGGCGAGCACGTAACCCGCGAGTCCGACGAGCAGCCCGTTGAGCACGTAGGTGATGAGTATCACCCGCTTCGTGTTGACGCCGGCGAAGAAGGTGGCCTTGCGGTTGCCGCCGACGGCGTAGATGTAGCGGCCGATGACCGTGCGCCGGAGCAGGAACCAGCCGGCGGCGAAGACGAGGGCCGTCAGCACCACGGGGAGCGGCACGCCGAGCAGGCGCGAGCGCCCGACGTAGTTGAAACTCTCCGGCAAATTTCCGATTGATCGCCCCTTCGAGATGATGAAGGCCAAGCCGCGGCAGATCGTCAGCATGGCGAGCGTGGCGACGAAGGGCGGCACGCGGAGGTGTGCGATGACGACGCCGTTGAAGAGGCCGACGGCGAGGCCGATGGCGAGCGCGGCCGCGATGCCTGCGGCGACGCCCGCGGAGCTTCCGCTCGCGGCCAGCGTGGCGGCCACAACGCCTGCGAGCGCGACGACCGAGCCGACCGAGAGATCGATGCCGCCGGTCAGGATCACCATCGTCATCCCGACGGCGAGGATGCCGGTGATCGCGATTGAGAGCGCGACGTTGACGAGGTTCGGGACGGAGAGGAACTGCGGCGCGATGGCCGCGAAGACGGCCACCTCAACCACTATCGCGGCGACGATGACGTACTCGGCGTAGCGCTGCCAACTCAGACACCCGCCCCGCGTCGCCGCCGCCCGGTCTGTGACCACCTCGCTCATCCGTAGACTCTCGGCCCGGCGGGCCGCGACGCCGCTAATTCCCCGCGCCGCCACCGGCCGACTTCAGCGACTCGGCATCCACCATCTTGATCGGCACGTCGATCTTCGCGGCCGTCTGCCCGCCGGAGAGGTGCGCGGCGACGGCCTCGACGGTCTTCGCGCCGATGTCGCGCGGCTGCTGGGCCACGTCGGCCTTGAGCTGGCTGCCGCGCCGGATGGCGTTGACGGCCTCGGGCGTGGCGTCGTAGCCGACGATGACGAGGTCGTTGCGGCCGCGCGCCTCGGCGGCCGAGAGCGCGCCGAGGGCCGAGTCGTCGTTGATGCCGAAGATGGCCTTGATGCCGGGGTTGCCCTGCAACATGTCCTCGGCCGCCTTGAGCGCCTGATCTCTGACGCCCCTGCCGTTCAAGACCATGACGACTTTAATGCCGGGGTGCTTCCCGATCTCCTCCTTGAACCCGTTCTCGCGATCCAGCCCCGTCTGCACCTCCTGCTGGCCGATGATGCCGACCTCGCCCTGACCGCCCAGCGCCCGCGCGACGAAGTCGGCCGCCATCCGCCCGCCCGCCAAGTTGTCCGAGGCGATGTGCGAAACCACCTTGCCGCCCTGCGCGGAGATGTCGGCGGTGAAGACGGGGATGCCGGCCTGATTCGCCCGCTCGATGGCCGGCCCGATGCCCTTCGAGTCCGCGGGGCAGACGACGATTGCCCCGACGCGCTGCACGATGAAGTTCTCGATCTGCGACTGCTGCTTGGCGAGATCGAAGTCGCCCGACGTGATGATCAGCTCGTAGCCGGCCTTCTGCGCCGCCTCGCGCAAGCCCGCCTCAAGCTCGCGGTAGAACTCGTGCTCGCGCGTGAGCAGCGTGACGCCGATGCGCTTCGACGCGCCGCCCGCGCCCGCCTGCCCGCCCTGCCCGCCCGGCGCGCTGGTCTGACAGCCCGCGGCTGCGGCGAGGGCGCAGAGAACCCCGACTAAGAGTAAAGAGTAAAGATTTTTTTTCATCGGCAGCGAAGGTCTTTCAAGGTGTGAACGCGCGCATAGAAAATCATAAAGTCTGGTAGAAGTCAAAAAGGTCATCGCGCGCCGTCAAGGCCACGGCCCGCGAGTCACGCGAGCGCCGCTGCCGTCTCCGAGGGGCGGTGCTGTATGATGACCGCCGCCAGTCATACTTCAACCCGAAGCCGTAACGTCGCGCCACCCGGCGAAGACGAACGACGCACCTCGATCAGCCGGATATGGAAAAAAGGAAGGTAGCCTTCGTGCACACGTCGCCCGCGGCCGTCGGCCCGCTGATGCAGTTCTACGCGGGGGCCGCGCCGGAGTTGGAGATCACCAACCTGCTCGACGACGGGCTGCTCCGTCTGCTCTCGGCCGGCGACGCGCCGACGGCCGAGGCGCGGCTGACCGACATGATCCGAGTCGCCGCCGAGACTTACGGCGCGGAGGCGGCGATGATCACCTGCTCCTCCGTGTCGAAAGAGATGGCGGAGGGGATCGCCGCGCGCTTCCCCGTGCCGGTGCTCAAGATCGATTACCCGATGGCGCGCCGGGCGGTGCGCGCCGGCGGGCGGATCGGCGTCGCCGCCACCTTCCCGCCCACGCTCGTCCCGACCCGCAAGCTGATCTCGGAGGCGGCCGCGGAGGCCGGGACGAGCGTCGAGATCGTCGAGGACGTTGCGCCGGGCGCTTACGACGCGCTGCTCGCGGGCGACGCCGCGCGCCACGACGAGCTGCTGCTCGAATCCGTCTCCCGCCTCGCGGCCCGCGGCGTGTCGGCAATCGTGCTCGCGCAGGTCTCGATGGCCCGCGTCCTGCCGCAACTCGACGGACGCGTCCGCGTCCCCGTCCTGTCGAGCCTGCACACCAGCCTCGAAGCCATCCGCGAGGCGCTCGGCCGACGCGCCGAATCGTGAACTTCGCCCGCGCGACCGGAGATGAAGACGGAGAGACTACTGTTCGCCGCCGTGGCCGACGACGACACGGGCGCGAGCGACCTCGCCGGGATGCTGGCCGAGCGGGGCGTCGCGACGCTGCTCGTCATCGATCTGCCTCCCGCGGAGACGTTCCTCGAATGGAGCGAGGGCTATCAGGCGGTCGTGTTGGCCGAGGCCACGCGCAACGCCGCGCCGGCCGCCGCCTACGAGCGCACGCGCGCCGCCATCCGGCTCTTGCAGGCCCGCCGCCCGCGCCTCTTCCAGATCAAGTATTGCAGCACGTTCGACTCGACGCCTGAAGGCAACATCGGCCCCTCGGTGGACGCCGCGCTCGACGAGTTGGGCGAAGACTTCACCGTCGCCGTGCCGGCCCTGCCCGTCAACGGCCGCACCACCTATCAGGGTTATCATTTCGTCCGCCGGCAGTTGCTCAGCGACTCGCCCATGCGCCACCACCCGCTCACGCCGATGACGAACCCCGATCTCGTCGACCTGCTCGGCAGGCAGACGCGCAGGCGCGTGGGGCTGGCGGCGTACCGCGATGTCGAGGCCGGCCCCGACGCACTGCGCGAGCGTTTTCGGGAGTTGCGCCGGGAGGGCGTCGGCGTAGCAATCGTGGACTGCCTGAGTGACGCCCACGTCGAAGTGATCTGCCGCGCGGCCGAAGGCATGCGACTCGTCACCGGCGGCTCCGCCTTCGGGATGGGCCTGCCGGCGGTTTGGCGCGAGCGTGGCCTGATCGCGGGCGGCGGCGAGACGCAAGCCACGACGCCGGTCGTGAACGCCGACGGGTCGGGGTGTCTGATCGTCGCGGGCAGTTGCTCCGAGGCCACGCTCCGGCAGAACAGGTGGCTCTCCGGCCGGGGGGTCTTCGTCAAACACGTCAGCCCCGCGGAGCTTTTAGGCGGCGGCTTCGACCGGGCCGCTCTGGTCGCGCGGCTCCTCGGCGAACTGTCCGCCGGCCGCCACTGCCTGCTGACCACGTCCGGCAACGCCGACGAGGTGGGGGAGGCGCAAAGGTGGGGGGCGGGCGAAGGGATGACCGCCGGCGAGTTGGGGGAGGCCGTCTCGGACTCGCTCGCGGGGGTGGCCCGCGAACTCCTCGAAGCTCACCCCGCGGGAGGGTTAATCGTCGCGGGGGGTGAGACCTCCGGGGCCTTGTGCCGCAGGCTCAGACTCGGCGCGCTGCGCGTCGGGCGCAACATCGAACCCGGCGTCCCCGTCTGCTTCTCGCTGGGCGAGTTCCGACTCCCCGTCGTGCTCAAGTCCGGCAACTTCGGCGCTGAAGACTTCTACGGCAAAGCCCTGCGGGCCATCACCGGGAGGGACGGAATTGTCTAGCCGCCGCAGCTTTGCCTAACAGAACGGTAGGTAGCGCGAGATGATGTCATCACGCCCGCTACTGACCCCAATATCGTGTACTCATTCTCTTCTGTTGGGCAAAGCTGTCCGCAACTAGCGGCCCTTCTCGGACTCAAGCCTGCGGCGGAGTTGTTCGCCGGCGCGCCCGGCCAGTTCCTTGCAGGCGTTAGGCGAGACCACGGGGTCGGGCCTGACGCCCCGCTCGCGACCCTCAAGGCGTTGCCAGAGTCCCGACGCGTCCGGGTGAGACGTGAGCAGGATGTCGCACGGCGTCGTGCGGAGGAAGGCGAAGCTCTTCTCGAAGTCCCGCACGGCCGTGGGGTACTCGCGGCTGTCCGTGAAGCGGAAATTCTCAGCCGAGACGGGCGTCATGCTGTCCGAGTAGACGAGGTTCAGGCAGCGACGGCCCTCGCACGACCGCCAAGTCCAGCTCGTCCCGCCGGGCGTGTGGCCGGGCGTGAAGTAGGCGGTGAGTTTGATGTCGCCGACGCGGAGGGTCTGGCCGTCGCGCAAAGTGTCGGCGCGCGGGACGAGCGCCACCGGCCGGATGACGCCGAACTGCGGGTCGCCCTTCCCCACCCCGCTCTTCGTCAACACCTCCGCGCTCCACGGGCTGGCCGCGACTCGCGCGCCGCTCAGCCGCTGCAACCCGCTGATGCCCCCGCCGTGATCGAAGTGGACGTGCGAGTTGACGATGAGCCGCACGTCCTCGACGCGGAAGCCGAGGGAGCGGATGTTGGCGGCGATCTGCGGGACGGATTCGGGGAGCGCGCCGTCGATCAGGACGTGCCCGGCCTTCGAGGTGATGAGGATCGAAGTCAGCCCGCGGGGGCCGACGTAGTACGTGTTGCCGTAAATGCGGAAGGGCCGCTGCGGCCTGTTCCACTCGGGGCAGTCGGCGCAGGACGAAACGGGCGCGCCGCCCTGCCCCGACGCGAGCGCCGCGAGGGCGAGCAGAAAGATGGCCGGCACTAGGGCGCGTGCCCGGCGCGGAAGATGATTTCTCGTGCGCATAAACTCGACTTCTTGCAGGTCGCTCATACCTAAACGTCCCCCAGCGAAAGTTAACTGAGCGCGGGGCGGGTTCACACGCCGCGCAGTACGCCGGGCCGCGAGATTGCACGGGACTTAACGCGGCGGTACAGCCGGGAGTTCCGACCTCGAACGGGTACTCCTATCGTGGCCGCCGGGCGGCAAAGCGAGGGGCAATTACAGACAAGCATGCACCTCCGTCGCCCGGTCGAGCACGCTGCCCCGGCCCGGATCGAAGCTCTCGGACAAGTAGTGCGGGCTGCGGTTGACGTATTGCAGTATGACGCTGGCTCTTTACGTGTCGGTCGTAGCCTACGTTCCGCAGAAGGTTCGCAGCACCCGTTCGTGATCCGCCGGTGGATCCGCGTACCGCGCGAAGGCGGGTTGAGCTTCGAAGGGATTCGACAACACCGCCACCAGCTCGTGGAACGGGGCGAAATCATCTTCGTCGACGGCCGCCCGGATGACCGCTTCGACGCGATGGTTACGCGGGATAAAGGCCGGGTTCACCGCCAGCATGGCGGCGCGTCGCGTGGCCGCGTCCGCCGGCTCCTGTTCGAGCCGGTGTCGCCACCGCGGCTCCCACTCGTCGTAAGCCGAAGAATCCGCGAACAGGCTGCGCACGCCATCAGCGCCGTCCTCCTGACCGGACGCCGCGTCGCTCAGCCGGCGGAACGTGAGCGTGAAATCCGCGCCGTTCGTGCCCATCGCCCGTAGCAGATCCCGCGCCAGCTCGGCATCGCCCTCGCGTTCCGTGAGCAGGCCGAGCTTCAGCCTTAGCCCTCCCAGATACGCCCGTTCGAAGAAGGACGCGTATGCGTCGAGGGCCTGTTCCGCCTCGGCGACTGCCGCGTCCGTGTCGTCGGCGAGCAGGGGCAGCAGGCACTCCGCGAGACGGGTCAGGTTCCACCCGCCGATGGCCGGCTGGTTGGAATACGCGTACCGTCCGTGCCGGTCAATGGCGCTGAAGACGGCTCCGGGGTCGTACGCGTCCATGAAGGCGCATGGCCCGTAGTCGATCGTCTCCCCGGCGACAGACATGTTGTCCGTATTCATCACGCCGTGGATGAACCCGACAAGCATCCACCGGGCGATCAACTCCGCCTGCGCCCGGACGACGGCGTCGAGGAGCGCGCGGTACGGCCGCTCAGAGCGGGCCGCTTCGGGGTAGTGTCGGGCGACGACGTGGTCGGCCAGCAACCGCACGCCTTCCGCGTCACCGCGGCTGGCGAAGAACTGGAAGGTGCCCACCCGGATGTGACTGGAGGCGACACGGGTCAGCACCGCGCCCGGGAGCACCGTCTCCCGAATCACCTTCTCCCCGGTCGTCACCGCGGCGAGCGCGCGGGTCGTGGGGATGCCCAAAGCCGCCATCGCCTCGCTGACCACGTACTCGCGCAAGACCGGCCCTAGCGCGGCCCTGCCGTCTCCGCCGCGCGAGTACGGCGTCCGGCCCGAGCCTTTGAGCTGGACATCGCGCCGCGCCCCGGCCCGGTCGATCAACTCGCCGAGGAGGATCGCGCGCCCGTCACCGAGCTGCGGCACGAACGTGCCGAACTGGTGCCCCGCGTACGCGGCGGCGAGCGGCTCGGCCGTCTCGGCAACACGGTTGCCCGCGAGCACCTCCACGCCTTCCTCGCCGGCGAGCAGATCGGGATCCAAGCCGAGATGGGCGGCCAATGACCTGTTCACCCGAATGAGCCGCGGTGAACCGACCGGAGTGGGTAGGAGACGCGCGAAGAACCGCTCGGGCAGCCGCGCGTACGTGTTATCGAAAGGAAAAGGAACTGACATCAGTGACTTCGATTGTTGCATCGCCGAGTACGCGCAGAACCATTCGCCGCAGGCGCGACGATCCCGCCTCCCTTGCACAACCCGCGCCTTCAACGAAAACGCGAGGCGGCGGCGCTGGCCGACGCCTGCGCCCGTCGCTTCTAAGGATACCTTAGGGTCGCGGGAATCGCACCGCAACCGCCGCCGGGCGTCGCGACCTTACTTGAGCATTAGAGGAAGCTGTATCGGGGAGCCGTCGAAAGTGCCGCGCGCCACGGGTTCGCCGAAAAAGTTTTGTGCGTCGCGCACCTCGTAGGCGTCGCCGCGCGACAGGGCGGAGCCGGCTCCCACCGCGGCCCGCTCCCGCATGTCCCGGTTGTAGACGACGACGTGCGCGCGCCCGGCCTCGTGCCTGTTCGGCGCACGGTGCCGGCGGGAACGATACCGCGCTTTGTCCAACTCGGAGGGCGCGGACGAGACGCTGCCGCGCGGCTCGTCGTCACCCCGTCGATTCTGGAGAAGAAGCACGGCGCGGAATCGCCGGCCTTGTTGGAAGTGCTGAGCGACGCGGCCGGCGCGCTGGTGGGTCGGGGCAAACTCTCGGGCGCGCGGCAGTCGCTCGAAAGGGCGCTGAAGATACTGGAAAAAACGCCCAACCCCGACGCCTCGGAGATGGCCGACGTGTTCAAGGGCTTCGGCTTGGTGCTGCTGGCGGAGGGGTCTTACGCGGACTCGGACGAGTTCCTGCGCCGCGCCATCGAGACCTACGCCGGACGCGTTCGCGCCGGGCGGCGTGCTGGGGGGTTGGCGGCGACGGGGTCAGCTCAGGTCTCGCGATCTTACCTCAGGACGGCGACGGCCGCGTGCGCCGCTACCGCCGCCGCTTCCGAGTCGCGGGCGGCGCGGAGGCGATGGACTCGTTCCCGTGGGCCGTCGTCAAGGCGTACCGCGACGGCCGGCGCGAGGCGGCCGGCGGCCCCGCCGACCCGCGGAAAGATTTCATGCTCAACTTCGCCGTCGAGCGCGAGACCTTTAAACGGATCAGCGCCTCCACCCTTCTCTCGCTCGCCGGGGAGCCGGGGTTTCAGGAGGCCGGCCCGCTCGTCGGGAAGATAGTTTTCCTCGGCGGTTTTTATAACGCCGGCCGGGACGAGCACCTCACCCCCGTGGGCACCGACACCGGCGCACAGATCATGGGGCAGATTATCGAGTCGGAGCTGCACGGGGCGACTCCGGCCCCCGACAAACTGCTCGTCGGCCTAACCGAAGCGGGCGCGGCGGTCTTCCTGCTCCTGTTGACTCACGTCTTCCGTCTGGAAACAAAACTGAGGCTGAGCCTCGTCATCATCCCGCTGCTGGCCCTCTTGAGTAGCTACGTCGTCTTCTCCTCATTCGCGCTGTGGTCGTACTTCATGCCCGTCCTCATCGCGCTACTCATCCAGCAGCTACACCAACGGCTCGTAGGCTACCGCAACGCCCTATTCGATTGGGCTGACCAGCACGCGCGGGATTTAAGCGACGAGGTGAGAACCAGATTTTTAAACAGCCGGGAAGAGAAAGAAGCGGGCGGCGGACGTCCGCAGAATGCGGTTAATGACGTTGCCCGGAGGGAAATTCAAGAAGCAGCGCCCCCCGGCCGGCAGCGGAAAGGCAGTCCCGCGCGCGGGAAAAGAAAACGCCGGAGGGGGAAGACCCGCCGAGGGTGAGGAGACGGGCGAAGGGCCGGCGGCGTGAAACTCCCGCCGGCGACCGTGCCCGACGCGGCGGGCTTAGAAATAGCTGTAACCGGACGCGGCCTCGCCGTTCCACACCCAGAAGTCGACGGCCGTTTTCTTGGGCGCGGCGCGAGTCCCTGCCGCCCTCGTCGCTTCGCCGATTCGTGTTCCCGACGCCTTGGCCGGACTCAGCGCCGCCAGCAGGCGGAGGTGCTCACAGTAACGCGCCCTGTCTTCTTCGCTCATCGCCGTGATCTTTAAGCCGAGGATGCAGGCCGAGTCTTTGGGGTCGTCGCCGTACCCGTAGAAGCGCGCGCCCCCGATGGCGTCCAACTCGCCGCTGAGCATGTAGTGCATGTCGGCGTCCGAGTCGCCGAGCGGGCGGTCGTGCGTCGGCATCCCTTCGATCTCGACCGGCCCCGAGGGCAATTCGAGCGTGAGCCGCAGCTTGAAATCGGGCGAGAGGAGGTGGCGGTAGGCGAAGGTGAGCGAGGGCACTATCAGCGCCAGCCCGCCCTCGCTCATGTCGCGCGTGTGCCCGACGATCCGGGGCGCGTCGCCCGCCCGGCCGGACGGCGACCCAGAGAAGGTGAGGGCGGCGGCGTACGGGAGACACTCCTCGAACCGAGGCGAGGCCCGCCGGTTGAGTCCGTCCGCTTCCAGACCTGCGCCGGATAGTGAGGCTTGTTCAAACATGCCGCCGAAGTGAGGCCGTGACTCACACGCGCCCTTGAGGGTTAGATTAGTAAAGCAGCGAACGCGACCCGCACCGCAGGCCCACCCGCGCGGTCGTGGTGGCAACGCTCGTGCCGCGCGCGGCGAAGCCGGCCTTCTTTCTGGAACACACGGTTCTTCCGAACTTCGCCTTCTTCCAGTTTTGCAAGATGACGGGGGGCGGGAGTCAGTTTGGCTGCCGGGGCATCAATTTGACGATTCCGAGATCGGGATCGAGGGCGCGTTCCACGCAGGCGCAAACGAGCGGGGAGAAGCCCCAACGGGTTTGAGGCTTCTCGTGGTGGAATGAGAGGCACCCCGTGACGACAAAGGGAAGGCCGGCACGGCCCCGCGTCCAGAAGGTGGAGCAGAAAAAAGCTAACAGTTTGCCGCAAGCAAAATAAGCCATCCGTTTGCCAATTTGACAAACGGATGGCTTATTTCTCACTGCTAAACCTAAAAGTTTAGCTTTAGACCAAATTGGAACTGGCGCGGGTCGAAGGAGGCGGTGGTGAAGCTGCGGTACTTGCCGCCGTCGCGCTGGCCGAAGGCGTTGACGTCGGAGAAGAGGGGCGAGGAGGCCGCCTCGTTGAAGCGGTTGAAGAGGTTGAAGCCCTCGGCGATCACGTCCAAGTTGAAGCGCTCGCCGAAGCGAATCTTGCGCGTCAGGCGCAGGTCGAGCGAGGCGTAGGAGCCGGTGATGCCGCGGTTGCGGCCGAGCGCGCCGGAGGTGAACGGCGCGGGGAGGGTCAGCGTGCCGTCGGCCGCGACGTTCGGCCGGTCGGTCTGGTTCGACTGGTCGTTGTTCGTGTCGACGCCGGTCAGGATGTTGAACGGGCGGCCCGAAGAGACCTCGAAGATCGGGGCGACGACGAAGTCCGAGAGGAAGCGGTAGACGCCGCTGTCGGAGCCGCGCCACGAGGCGGGCGAGGCCAGCACGCCGCTGAAGACGAAGCGGTGGCGCTGGTCGAAGAGCGAGTCGGCGCGCTCGGCGCGGAAGTTGTTGTTGTCCTGCGGGAGCAGCAGCGTTTGCAGATCGGACGAGTCGTCGATGGCGTGCGACCAAGTGTAGGACGCCAGGAACTGGAAGTTGTTGGCGAAGCGGCGGCGCGCCTCGAACACCCCGGCGTGGTAGACGGAGTTGCCGTCGGAGACCTGCGCGTTGATGCTGCCGAAGGGCGAGACCACGCCGGGCGTGCGCAGCGTGCCCGCGAGGAACGTGTTGAAGGCGGCGGGCGTCAGGCCCGTCAGGCCCTGCACGAGGAAGTAGTTCGGCGCGTTCGGGCGGAAGAAGTTGGCCGCCGCGGGCGAGATGACGCGGCCGCGCGGCCCCTGCACGATCAGGCCCGGGATGACGGTCGCGAACGTCTCGCCGGTGAACGGGTTGGTGAAGGTCGAGCCGGGGGTGGAGCCCGCGCCGGTGGTCGGGAAGACGTTGACGAGCGCGACCTCGGTCGTGTTGGTCGGCGCGCGGTTGGCGAAGCGGCGGAAGTTCTCGATCTGCAAGCCGATGTTCGGCGCGTTGATGTCGCGCGGGTGCGGCAGGTGGTGCGCGCCGACGAAGAGGTAGCTCGCCGAGACAGACATGTTCTCCGTCAGCCGCCGCTCGACGGACAGGTTGCCCTGATTGGCGTACGCGTACTCGAAGTCGGCCGCGACGGGCAGCGTGAACGGCAGGACGGGGCCGAAGCCGGGGAAGGTCTGATCGTCAAAACGCTGGCGGCCGAACTGGTAGTTCGAGCCGGCGGCGACGCCCGGCGTGCGGAAGCCGGCGGGCAGCGCGGCGCAGACGGGCGAACCCTGACCCGTGCAGACCGTGCCTTGGAAGACCTGCGTCGCGTTCAGGAGCGCGGTCGGCGCGGGACTGCCCGAGATGAAGACGCCCTGCTGCTGCTGCGCCGCGTCGGCGATGTCGGAGTTGAACGCGATGGCGAGCAGCGGGTGGTCGTAGAAGATGCCGAAGGCGGCGCGCACGACCGTGTTGCCGTCGTTCGCCACGTCCCACGCGAGGCCGGCGCGCGGCGCGAAGTTGTCCTTGTCGCGCGGGAAGCCCTGTCGCACGCCGACGGCGCGCTGCGCGGCCTCGATGTCGGCGGCCGAGAGGGTGATGCCGGAGAGCGGGTCGCGGAAGCCGACCGGCGCGATCTGATCCGTGTGCTCGTAGTCGTAGCGGACGCCGTAGTTGAACGTCAGGTTCGGGCGGGCCTTCCAGGAGTCCTGCACGAAGACGGCGAGGGGGCGGTTCTTGAGCTGGCTGACCGGGTTGCCGAAGCCCTGAATGAAGTTGGTCGGGAAGCCGAGGCCGTACTGCTGGACGGGCGTGAAGTCCGGCGGGGCGAGGTTGCCGACGGTCGGGAACGCGGCGAGCGTCGTGGCCGACAGGCCGCCGAAGTTGTAGAGGCCGGCGAAATTCAACTCGAAGATCGCGTCGACGCTGATGAAGTTGGCGTCGCCGCCGAACTTGATCGTGTGGTTGCCGACGATCCAGTTGACGTTGTCGGTGAACTGGAAGCGGCGCTCGGTGCGGATGACGGGCGAGAACAGCTCGCGGCCGAAGAAGGCCGTGCCCGCGATGTTGACGGCGACGGCCTCGCCGTTCTGCGACCGGAAGGTGGCGCGGCGCGCGCCGAAGTTGAAGCGCGCCTCGTTGACGACGGACGAGGAGAGCGTCGAGTTGAGCGAGGCGACGAACGAGGCGTCGCGCAGCGTCTGGACGCCGGTGCGCGAGAAGTCGTTCTGGCCGAGCGACTGGTTCTGCGACTCGACCTGAATGCCGTCCACGTCCGAGGTGTTGTAGCCGCCGCGCATCGTGAACTGGTGCGCCTCCGTGATCAGGTGATCGATGCGGAGCGAGGAGAAGGTCGTGTCCTCGGAGATCGGGAAGATGCCGGGCAGTTGCGTGAGCGCGCGGAAGCCGATGGGCTGGCCCGTCGTCGGGCTCAAGGTGTTCGGGACGGGCGCGCCCGACAGGAAGAAGCGCGGGCCGATGATCGTGCCCGCCGGGATCGCGCCGCCGACGCTGCGCAGCGGGTTCGTGCCTAACAGGGCGGTGTTGCCGCCGCTCGAAGCCAGCGCGGCGTACTGCACGGCCGCGCCGGCGAGCTGCTGGCCCTGGGCGACGTTGGCGGGCACGCCCGAGCCGATGAGCGTCGCCGCCGTCTGGAGCAGGCCGCCGACGTAAGTCGCCTGCTGCGCCGTGATGTTGTTGAAGGTCTGCGAGAAGGGCAGGAACGGCGCGCCGACGGTGACGCTCGCGCCCAAGCCGCGCCGCACGTCCGAGGTGAAGAAGCCCGACTCCTGCCGCCGCCGCTGCTCGTGCGCGCCGAAGAAGAAGGTGCGGTTGCGGTCGAGCGGCCCGCCGAGCGTCGCGCCGTACTGGGCGCGCGTGAAGGGCGGCTTCTCGTCCGGGTCGCCGTTGATGATGGGCGCGAACGGGTTGCGCGCCTGAATCGACTTGTGGCGGATGAAGCCGAAGAGGTTGCCGTGCACGTCGTTCGTGCCCGACTTGGTGACGACGTTGACGACGCCGCCGGAGGTGCGGCCGAACTCGGCGGCGTAGGAGTTGGTGACGACCTGAAACTCCTGCACGGCCTCCTGCGAGACGGTGGTGCGCGAGGCGTTGACCGAGTTGTCCGTGTTGTCGGCCCCGTCAACTTGGATCAGGTTCGAGCGGCCGCGCTGGCCGCCGAAGTTGAGGCCGGAGGTGGGCGCGGGGCCGATGGGGCGGGCGTTGTCGCGCGTGACGGTCGAGGTGGTGAGCGCGAAGTTGATGTAGTTGCGCTCGTTGATCGGGAGGTTCTCGATGCGCTGCTGGTCGATGGTGTTGGCGACCGCCGTGCGCGAGGTCTCGACCACCTCGGTCGTCGCGCCCGAGACCGTGACCGTCTCCGTCACCTGCCCCGCCGTCAGGGGGATGTCGAGGTCTGCGCGCTGGCCGACCGTGAGCTGGACGGACGGGACGTTGGCGCGCGAGAAGTTCGCGGCCTCGACCGTCACCTCGTACTCGCCCGGCGGCAGGTTGGTGATCTGGTAGAAGCCCTCGTCGTTCGTCTGCGCCGTGCGCTCAAGGCCCGTGGCCTTGTTGCGCGCCGTGACGTTCGCGCCCGCGACGACCGCGCCGTTGGGGTCGCGCACGTAGCCCTGCACGTCGGCCGCGTTCGACTGCGCCTGCCCGAAGGCCGAAGCGGCGATGGCGGCGACGAGCGCGGCCGATGCGGCGAGGCGCGAAAAGACGGTCGAAGGCCGCCGGCTGAATGCACGCATAACTTGATTATCTCCTCGAATCGGAATCAGGATTTACTGTTAAGAGCGGAGAGCTACGGACGTTCTACGGACGCGGCGCGCGGCGAGTTCCGGGAGCGTGGGCTAGAGACGCGCGCGCGCCGTCCGGCGGTCGCGCGTCCGGGCTAACTTCGCCGGCCCGTCGCGACGGCTAAACCGAACAGCACGGGAACTTTGTACCGCAAAACCCGCGCGCGTGGCAAGACTTAAGTGGCAAGACTTAAATGGCCCGCGCTTCTGCCCTAATCACTCGCGCCGAGTAGCCGGCTAACTCCCTCGGCCGAAGCCGTCACGTCGTCCGCCTCCTTCACTATTAAGGCGGGCGTGCCCGCGCGGTGCGGCAGAGAGAGGGCGAAGCGCGCCAGCCCCTCGCCGGTCGCGCCGGCCAGAGAGGCGTCGAACAGGAACACGTCGTAGGGGATTTCGCTCCCGATAAAGAGACGCGCCTCCGGCACTCCGTTAGCCGGGCAGCGGACGACGTGGCAGGACAGGTCGGAGAGACGATCTTGCAGGGCCTTTAGCAAGTCGTAACTATTACCGACGTAGAGGACTCTGTGGCGGTGGCGGGGTGAGGGCACGGGATGTTAAGCGGGCGGCACGTTCGGGCGGCGGCGCGAGTTGTGCTATCTTGCGCCCCGCGTTCTTTCCAAACTAATCGGCGGCACATGCGCGGCTCAATTCTCACCCCCACGGACGAGTGAATGGGCATCGCCGTTGAGAAAAGGATTCTCACGGCGAAAGAGTTGGGCAGTAGCATATTATCTGTATTCACAGATGAGGGCAAGCTTCGTTGTGCGGGCGCTGACACGTCAGGAGGCATCTCCTGATGGGGAAGAAGCCGCGCATGAGGCAAGAACGCCTAGCCGAGAAACTCCTACAGATTAGGAACGCGCTCGGGTTATCTCAGGGCGGGATGCTCGGTCGTTTGGGGTTTGATGGAGTCTTTGATTACAAGAGAATATCGGAGTACGAGTTAGGGAAGAATGAGCCGCCGCTGGCGGTTCTCCTGAGCTACGCGCGCGCGGCCGGTGTCTGTGTTGACGTGTTAATTGACGACGCGCTTGATCTCCCTGCCAAGTTGCCCGCGAAGCCGAAACATACTCCCCGCTAATCAGCAACGCGCTAGCACCTCATTACCTCTCGCCCGCCCCGACCTGACACGCCGCCTCGACCGCCTCGCGCCCTGTTCACACAGTCTTTCGCCCTGTCTGAGACGACTTCCGCGCCGTCTGAAGCGACTTTCACCATGTCTGAAGCGACTTTTACGCTGTATGAAGCGTCTCGCACGTCGTCTGAGGCGTCTGTCGCGCTGTCTGAACCGTCTTTCACACTGTATGAAGCAAGTTTTACGCTGTATGAAGCGCCTGTCGCGTTGTATGGAGCAGATTTCGCGGTGTATGGAGAGGCTTTTACGCTGAATGGAGAAGGTTTCGCACTGTCTGGTGCGAGTTTCGGGCCGTCCGGAAAGGCTGTGACGGTGTCTAACCCATTGTTATGACCATGTTTAAGGGAAAGACCGCCGACTATGCGGCGTAGCGGCCTCGGCGTGGTTGCGACCTGTTAGCGTGGACAGGCCGACGCCTTGAAGGTAGAGAATACTTCCCTACTTAAACTTTTCTGTAGAATAGTCCCTCGCCTCAAATAAAGGTTGCGTTCCGCCGCGGATGGCGGTAAAAGCCGGCTACGGCCGTATCAGGTCGCAGTAGTGCGGTCTTTTATGGCTGTGGGACTTGCTGGACTGAACGGTGCCGTATTTTTCTGACGACACCGCCACGGCCTCTTTGTAGTTAGGCCGAAGGTTTCGGCTTTTCACACCCCACAGCGGAGTTAGATACCGTCTTGGAAGTCAAGCGGTTTTTAACCCCGGGTCGAAGGGCTTGCCGCTCTTCAACACGCCGTAAGCGATGTGGACGAGCTTGCGCATCGCCGCCCCGATGACCTGCATCGGGCACTTGCCGCGCGC
>DATCVD010000200.1:0-2622 GCA_036567125.1 Pyrinomonadaceae bacterium
GACGAGCGGGGCGAGCGGATCGGCCGCCGCCGCCGTGGCCTCGCGCGGCCGGGTCTGTTCCTCCGCGCTCCTCAAAAATGTGTGTGCGATGCTTACGTCCATCCGGCGAGTCCTCTCCGGCCCACTCGTCATCTTACTACCGCGCGCGCGGGCCGAGCGTTGAGACATTTTTTTCGGCCGGCCGCTCACACGCGGCGGCGGCCCGGCCGTTCCGGTTAATTCCGCGCGAAAGTCCGTGTGAAAGGGGCGGGCCGGGCGGGTCGATTCAAACTCGGGCGGGCGGTGAAGCCGGTTCGCCGCTGAGGCGCGGAGGGCGCGGAGGAGAATGGCGAACGGCGAACGCGGGGCGCGGGGTGCGGGACTGAAGACAGTTGCTTTTAGTTCACCGTCCCGCGTCCCGCGTTCGCCGTTTTGCCAGCCCGACCGCGTCCATCGCGCGCCCGATCTCGCGGTTCGCCATGAACCAGCGCCAGACGTTGCCGGTGCGCAGGTTCTCGGCCGCGAGCAGCGTGATGCCGATGTCGATGCCGATCACGTCCGGGTTCGTCCACCCCGTAGTCGGGTGGAAGGCGTCGGCGAAGCCGTAGCGGCCGTAGATGCGCTCGCCGAAGCGGTCGCGCATCTCGCGCAGCGCGGGGAGCGAGATGTCGGGCGTGAACATCAAGGAGCCGGCGGCCGCGCAGGGGACGACCGTGCCGTCGATGTCGGGGTGGCGCGGCGGGCCGCCCCAAGCCGTGTAGCCGCGCGCGCTGTCGGACGCGGTGACGCCCCAGACGTTCGCCGTGTAGCCGGGGAACTCCGGCGAGAGCGCGAGGCAGAAGGCGCGGTGCGCGCGCGTCGCGGCGGCCGAGTTCTCGAAGTAGTCGGTGAACGGGTACCACGTCTCGCGCCGGCCGCGGAAGTCAACCCACGCGTGTGAGAACTGGTGGACGAAGAGCGGCCCGCCCGTGATGTAACGATGGCCCGCGTAGGTGATGCGCTCGCGCTGCCACGCGAGCCACGCGCGCGGCGTGACGGGGCGGGTGGGCGAGCCGACGGCGAGCAGGTCGAGGACGAGGTGCTCGCTGTAGGTGTCCCAGCGGTTCTTGAGGAAGCCGGTTTCGGGCCGCCAGCCGTGCGAGAGCATCGTCGGGTGCCCATCGAGCATCCACGGGAAGTCCACGCGCCCGTAAATCTCGGTGGCGAGCCGGACGATCTCCGCATCGTTGCGAAACTTCTGCCGGGCGGTGAGCACGCCCGCGAGCAGGAGCGCGGTGTCGATGGACGAGACCTCGCTGTTCCAGCGGCGCTCGCCCGTGGCGGCGTCCGTCCAGTGGTAGAACCAGCCGTGGAATTGTTCCGCACGTTGCGCGAAGTAGCGCAAGGTCGTGCGGACGCGCTCGCGCGCTTCCGTGTCGGTGATCCAGCCGCGCTCGGCGGCGACGCAGTAGGCGGTCAGGCCGAAGCCGGTGGCGGCGGACGAGGCGACGTTGTGGCTGTTGTGGCCGGGCGGGTGCGGCGTGCCGTCCGCGCGCGCGCGGTCGCGCACAAGGCCGGTCGCGGGGTGGGCCTGCTCCTTGAAGTACAGGAACGAGCGGCGCGAGAGGTCTTCCAGAAAAGCGTCGTCGCGGGCCGAAAGCTTGAACGCGGCGGCGTCGCGCGCCGCGTCGCGCCGGTGCGACTGCTGGGCGTCGCGCCGTCTTACTTGCGGCCGCCCGTTCGTCGCGAGCGCAGGCCCGAAGGCGGGCGCGAGCGCGACGACGAGTGCGACCGCGGCGGCGAGCGGGAGCGCCGTTGTGAGACGCGCGCTCATCTGCCGGTGACTTCGAAGTTCGCTTCGAGTCCGCCGGCCGAACTCTGCCCGACGAAAACTTTGAACGAGCCCGGCTCGACGCCGAGGCGCATCGCGCGGTCGTAGAAGGCGAGGTGTTCGGGGCCGAGCGTGAAGGAGACGGTGCGGCGCTCGCCCGGCGCGAGCGTCACGCGCTCGAAGCCCTTCAGCTCGCGGACGGGCCGCGCCACGCTCGCCGCGACGTCGTGGACGTAGAGCTGCACGACCTCGTCGCCCGCGCGACGGCCGACGTTCTCGACGTCGACGCTCACCTTGATCGTCCCGCCGGCGGGGATGCGCGTTTTGTCGAGCCGCAGGTTCGACAGCCGAAACTCCGTGTAGCTCAGCCCGTGGCCGAAGGGGTAGAGCGGCGTCCACGGCACGTCCAAGTATTTCGAGGTGTACTTCTGATCGGTCGGCGGGCGGCCCGTGCTCTTGTAGTTGTAGTAGAGCGGGAGCTGGCCGACGGCGCGCGGGAAGGTGACGGGGAGCTTGCCGCCGGGGTTCACGTCGCCGAAGAGTACGTCGGCGATGGCGTGGCCCGCCTGCGTGCCGGCGAACCACGTCTCAAGAATGGCGGGCGAGTTGGCGGCCACCCAGCCGAGCGTGAGCGGGCGGCCGTTCATCAGCACGACGACGTAGGGCTTGCCCGTCGCGTGGACGGCCTGAATCAACTCCGTCTGCCGGCCCGGTAGGTCGAGCGACGTGCGCGAGGCCGCCTCGCCGCTCATCTCGGCCGTCTCGCCGACGGCGACGACGACGGCGTCCGCCTCGCGCGCGGCGCGCACGGCCTGCTCGATGCCGTCGGCGGC
>DATCVD010000201.1:0-2753 GCA_036567125.1 Pyrinomonadaceae bacterium
CCCGCGCCGCAGCAGAATTCGCAGGCCGCCGCGACGCGGCAGAGTCCGCAAAGTACCGCGCCGCAGCCGCCGCCCGCGGCGTCGCGTCCGGCCGCCTCGCCCGACGCGCTGGTCAGCGATCTCTACAAGGAGCACGACGCCGAACGCGGCCCCTTCTTCCAGACCGACGACCGCGCGCGCGTGGACAAGTATTTCGAGAAGGGGCTGGCCGATCTGATCTGGAAAGACGCGGTCGAGTCGAAGGGGGAGGTGGGCGCGCTCGGGGCCGACCCGCTCTACGACGCGCAGGACTCGGAGATCAAAAAGTTCGCCGTCGGCAAGGTCAGCCAGTCGGACGACAAAGCCGAGGTCGCCGCCACGTTCGAGAACTTCGGCAAGAAGCAGCGGATCGTCTATCGCCTCGTCGCCGCCGGCACTGACTGGAAGATCGCCGACATCGTTTACGGCAACGGGACGACGCTGTTGAGGATGCTCAAAGAGCATTCCGCGCTAACCGGCGGCAACAACAAGTGAGGGGTGACGACTTGAAACGAAGATTTGCAACGCGCGCGTCGGTCGTTCTGCTGTGCGGGTTCGCGTGCCTCGCGCCCGCGGGCTTTGCGGTTCGGGCGGCCGCGGCGGCGGGCGTAAACGATCCGGCTTCGCAACGGGCCGCGGCCGCCGGCAGTTACCGCGAGGCTTCGGCGAGCGACCCGCAGGTGCTTGCGGCCGCGCGTTTCGCCGTGCGCGAAGAGGGTCGCAGGCGCGGCGCGCGTCTCACGCTCGTAGCGGTCGAGCGCGCCGAGACGCAGGTGGTGGCCGGCAGGAACTACAGGCTCCGCCTGAGTGTTAGCTCCCCACTGAGGGCCGGCGCGCCCGGCAGAATCCCGCGCGCCGCCGACAGGGTCGAAAGCGTTGACGCGGTGGTCTACGAAAATCTCCGCGGCCGTCTTTCGCTCACGAGTTGGCGGGTCGCGCGCGACGCCGAACCGACGGCGCGCGAGGTGCAGGTCTTCCTCGTCGCGCTCGACGACAACGGGAGGCGCGGGCGCAGGATCGGCTGCGGCGACAGCCTCGTCGCCGTCACGCGAACGGTCAACGCGCCGGGCGGCTCGACGCTGCGCGCGGCGCTCGAAGAGTTGCTCGCCCTGCCGCACGACAACGACGCGGGGCTGAAGAATTTCTGGCGCGGCAACAACCTGCGCCTGAGCGGCGTCACGCTGCGCAACGGGCTGGCGACGATCCGCATCGCGGGCGAGGGGCCGTTCGTCGCGGGCGTGTGCGACGCCCCGCGGATCACGGAGCAGATCAGGGCGACGGCCCGGCAGTTTCCCGCCGTCCGGCGCGTCGCGGTCTTCGTCAACGGCCGCACGCTGGAGGGCGCGCTGCGCTAGCGCGAGCGCGGCCGCGCGCGGCCGCGAGTCGCGCGACGGGCGGCGCGCGGCGGGTCAACGTCTGAGCTTGGCGCGGGTAAATTTTTTGAGCCGCCGCCGCTAAAAAGTAGTAGCCTCCCGCGCGGTTTTGGTATATACACTTCCCGGCAATCCGATTTCGTCCTCCTGCCGCACGCGAGGTGCTGCTGCACGCTGGCCGATAGCCCAACTGACAAGACGCGTTTCAGTCACGGACGGGGCGACAATATTAGTCGCCCGCGTCGTCGGCCCTTGCGGGCCGCGTGACAATGATGCGCGTCGGGCGCGATGGGCGGCGCGGCGCGAACGTCCGGCAAGGGGTTCCAAGTTCTCCCGACTTCAAGACAGACTAATTGGAGGTCTCTAATGGCAGCAGGCGCAGGAGCGTTAGGTTTGTTGGCGATGGTCATCGGTCTGATCAGCTTCGTGATTTTCATCATGGTGCTCATCCGGCAGTTCAAGGACGCCGGCCCCGTGCACGGCATCATCGGGATCGTCACCTGCGGCATCTGGACGTTCATCTGGGGCTGGATGAACGCCACCCGGCTCAACATCAAAAACCTCATGCTGATCTGGACGGGCCTGATCGTCCTGAACATCATCCTACAGGTGCTCGGCGGCGGTCTGATGGCGGCGAGCCAGAGCGGCGTCACGCCCTAGTCGGCGGGCGTCAATCCGAGTCGGAACGAGAGGCGGGGCGGCGGGAGTACCGCGGAAGGGGCCGGCGCGCGCGACACGAGGTTCGCGCGCCTACGCCCCGCAGGCGGCCGCCGCCCTTCGTGCGCGACATCAACCTCATCCCCCAAATCTCCCACGGAGGCTGATTGAACAACAGAACATTCATCGGCGGCCTGCTGGCCGCGCTGCTCCTCACCCTGACGGCCGCCTGCTCCTCGCCCGGCCCGGCCACGAACACGACCAACGCGGCGAACACCGCGAACGCGGCCAACCGCGCGGCCACCCCGGCTTCCGGCCCCGCGGCGACGAACGCCGCTAACGCCAACGCCTCGACCGGCACGGCCGGCGCGCAGGACTTCACGCTCGTCAACAAGACGGGCGTCGAAATCCACGCGCTCTACGTCTCGCCGCACGACTCGGACGACTGGGAAGAGGACGTGCTCGGCCGCGACACGCTGCCCGACGGCGCGACCGTCGACATTAAGTTCGACCGCGACGAGAAGGCCGCGTCGTGGGACTTGCGGATCGAGGACAAGGACGGCGGCCACATCGAGTGGGAGAACCTGAACCTGCTCCAAATCTCCAAAGTCACCCTCAACTACAAGGACGGCAAGGGCACGGCCGAGGTCGAGTAGGCGCGCGGCGCGCGGCCCGAACGCCCACGGCCGGAGCGGGCGCGCCGCG
>DATCVD010000202.1:0-6915 GCA_036567125.1 Pyrinomonadaceae bacterium
AGGAGCGGCTGGCCGCCGCCAAGCGCCACCGCGCCGTCGAGGACGCGCGCCTGCGCGCCCGCCAAGCGCAGGGCAAGCTCCGCCGCTTCGTCAACGTCAACTTCCGCAAGGAGGAGGTCGTCGCCTCGCTCGCCCTGCGCCGCGGCGACTGCAACCGCTGCGGCGCCTGCTGCGAGCTGCTCTTCAAGTGCCCGTTCCTCAAGAAGCACCCAGACGGCACGACCACCTGCGGCATCTACGAGGACAGGCCCAACCAGTGCCGCCTCTTCCCCATCTCGCGCCGCGATCTCGACGAGGTGCGCGGCTCGTGCAGCTACTACTTCATCGAGCGCCCCGTCAAGCTGGAACGCGCGAGCTGAGCAAGACAGAGGTTAGAGGTTAGAGGTTAGAGGCCAGTTCGGAAACTGCCTTCTTCTAACCTCTAACCTCTAACCTCTAACCTCTATGCCTAAAGTTATCGTCATCGTCGGGTCGCAGTGGGGCGACGAGGGCAAGGGCAAGATCGTCGATCTCCTCGCCGAGCGCTTCGAGGTGGTCGCGCGCTATCAGGGCGGCCACAACGCGGGCCACTCGGTGCAGGTCGGCGACCGCTCGTTCGTGCTCCACCTCCTGCCCTCCGGGATCATCCACGCGGGCAAGACGTGCGTGCTCGGCAACGGGATGGTGATCGACCCGAAGGCTTTCTTTCAGGAGGCCGACCGGCTGGCCGAGCAGGGGCTGCGCGTGACGCCGGAGCGCGTCCTCGTCAGCTCGCGCGCCCACCTCATACTCCCCTACCACCGCGCGCTCGATCACACCTCCGAGGAGCGTTTGGGCAACGAGCGGGTCGGGACGACCTTGCGCGGCATCGGGCCGGCCTACGAGGACAAGGCCGGGCGGCGCGGCATCCGCGTGGCCGACGCCCTGAACGCCGACTTCTTCCGCTCGCGCATCGAGTGGAACTTGCAGGACGCCAACCGCGTGATCTCGGCCTACGGCGGGCAGCCGCTCGACGCCCAGCAGGTCTTCGACGAAATCCACCCGCTCGCCGAGCGGCTCGCGCCCTTCATCGCCGACACGATGCACTTCATGAACACGGCCGCGCGCGACGGCCGCTCGATCCTCATCGAGGGCGCGCAGGCGACGCTGCTCGACGTGGATCACGGCACGTACCCGTTCGTCACCTCGTCGTCGACGACCGCGGGCGGCGCGGCCGTCGGGACGGGCCTCGCGCCGCACCGCATCACGGGCGTGCTCGGCATAGTCCGCACCTACACGACGCGCGTCGGCGAAGGCCCGTTCCCGACCGAGATGGTCGCGGGCGAGTCCGAGATGGGCCAACTCATCCGCGAGCGCGGGCGCGAGTACGGCGCTTCGACGGGACGGCCGCGCCGCTGCGGCTGGTTCGACGCCTTCGCCACGCGCTACGCCGCCGAGTTGAACGGCTTCTCGTCGGTCGCCCTGACGAAACTCGACGTGCTCGACGCGCTCGACGAGTTGAAGGTCTGCGTCGGCTACCGTCTGGACGGGCGCGAGATCGAGACCTTCCCGGCCGTCGCCGCCGACCTGCGCCGCGTCGAGCCGGTCTACGAGACGCTGCCCGGCTGGAAGTCGGAGACGCTCGGCACGACGCGCTACGAAGACCTGCCGCCGAACGCTCGCGCCTACGTCGAATTCCTCTCGCGCGCCGTCGGCGTCGAGATCGGCCTCATCTCGACCGGCCCCGAACGCGACCAGACCATCGTCCTCCGAGACTCCGCCCTCGGCGCGTGGCTCTAGCCCCGCAAGCTCGCGAGACGCTCATCGACAAACACGTCGGGGCAGAGGACGCGTCCTCTGCCCCGACGTGTTTGCGTGCGTCCCGTGTCAGGCCGCGACGACTTCGAGCGGCGGGCGGTACGCCTCGTAAACCGGCGGCGGCGCGGGGGCGGCGGTCGGCAGCTTCTCAAGCAAGTCCCACGCCTGCTCGGCCGGGACGGGCTTGCAGAAGAAGTAGCCCTGCCCGTACTCGCAGAACGACTCGCGCAGCAGTCTGAGTTGGCCGTTCGTCTCGACGCCCTCGGCCACCACGTCCATGCCGAGGTTGCGCGCGAGCATCAGGATCGTGCGGACGATCTCCGTGTTCTCGTTGTTGTCGTTCATCCGCATGACGAACGAGCGGTCGACCTTCAAGGTCGTAACGGGGAAGCGGTGGAGGTAGGAGAGCGACGAGTAGCCGGTGCCGAAGTCGTCGATGGCGAGCTGCACGCCGAGCGCGCGCAGGCGGTGCATCAGGCGCGTCGCCGTCTCGATGGAGTCCATCACGAGGTTCTCGGTGATTTCGAGTTTCAGGTGGCGCGCGTCCAGCCCCGTCTCGCGCAGGATCTGTTCGACCCGCTCGACCAGACCGTTTTGCGCGAACTGCTGGCTGGAAATGTTGACGTTCATCGTCAGGTTCAGCGGCGTCGGGTAGCGCACCTGCCAGTCCTTCATCTGGTGCGTGGCCTCGGCGAGCACCCAGTCGCCGACCGCGGAGATGAGGCCCATCTCCTCGGCCACGGGGATGAACTTTTCCGGGCCGATCAGCCCGCGCTCCGGGTGCTGCCAGCGCACCAGCGCCTCGAAGCCCGAGATCGTGAAGTCTTCGAGCGAGACGATGGGCTGGTAGTGGAGGATGAACTCGCCGCGCTCGACCGCGCGCCGCAGGTCGGTCTCCAGCTGCATGATGTCGACGGCGCGCGAGTGCATCGCCTTGTCGAAGAGCGCGTAGCGCGCCTTGCCCAGCGACTTCGCGCGGTACATCGCCGTGTCCGCGTCGCGCAGCACGTCTTCGGGGTGCGAGTAGCAGAGCGTCGAGGGCGCGACGCCGATGGAGACGGTGGTGAAGACCTCGCGGCCGGAGAGGTTGAAGGGCGCGGAGAGTTCGGCCTGAAGGCGCTCGGCCACGTCGGTCGCCTCACTCACCTCGTTGATGTCTTCGAGCAGGATCGTGAACTCGTCGCCGCCGAGCCGCGCGACCGTGTCGCCGGGCCGGAGGTGCGCTTCCAGCCGCCGCGCGATGCCGACGAGGAGCTGGTCGCCGATCATGTGGCCGAGGGAGTCGTTGATCACCTTGAAGCGGTCGAGGTCGAGGAAGAGGAGGGCGAAGATTCTTCCGGGCCGCCGCTTGGCGCGCTCGATGGCGAGCTTGAGGTGATCCATGAAGAGCGCGCGGTTGGGCAGGCCGGTCAGCGCGTCGTGGAGCGCGCTGTGGACGAGTTGCTCCTCGGCGCGCTTGCGGTCGGTGATGTCCTGAATCTGGAAGATGAGGTGCGGCGCGCCCTGCGCCGAGTTGCTGACGAGCGAGACGCTCAGCGAAGCCCAGACGGGCTGGCCCGACTTGTGCACGAAGCGCATCTCGGTCTGGCACGTCGGCGACTCGCCGCTGAGCAGCCGGTCGATCTGCGCGAGCGCGGGCGTCAGGCTCTCGGCGTGCGTGACGGACTGGAAGTCGGAGGCGAGCAGTTCGTCTTCCGCGTGGCCGAGCAGTTCGCACAGGCTGCGGTTGACTTGCAGCCAGCGGCCCAGCGGCGAGACGAGCGCCATGCCGACGGCCGCGTGATCAAAGGCCATGCGGAAGCGCTCCTCGCTCTCTTGGAGGGCGCGGCGGATGCGCTCCTGCTCCCGCATCTGCCGGCTCAACTCCTCGACGTGCGCGCGGGCCTGCTCGGCGGCGCGGCGCGACTCCTCGGCCTGCGCGCCCGACGCCTCGACCTTCTTCAGGTACGTCCAGTAGGTGAGGTAGATGACGCCGATGACGGGCGCGGCGGCGAGGGCGGCGTAGAAGCCTACGACGCCGGTCAGCTTGGCGACGAGGCCGGCGGCCGACGCGGCCGCGAAGTAGGCGAGCACGGTGAAGGAGAAGTTGCGCCGCCACGTCAGCCAGAACGGCCGGCCGCTGCGGAGCGAGTCGGCGGCGGCGGCCAGCACGGTGTTGCCGAGGAACTGCGAGCCGGCCATCAGCGCGAGCGAGAGGAGGAAGACCGAGTCGGCCGCGCGCGAAGCCGCCGCGCCGTGGCCGAAGGAGAGGCGCAAGGCCCAGACGGTGAGGAAGTAGGAGCAGGCGAGCAGGGCGGCGTTGAAGACGCGCGTGAAGTTGTGGCGCGTGACGCGCAGCGAGAAGCAGAACGCCTCGGCGGCGGCGAGCAGGATGGCGGCGTCGGCGTCGAAGAGCAGGATCGAGAGGAAGATGAGGGTCTCGGAGGCGGTCACCTCGCTCTTGGCGTGCGGAATCTTGACGCCGAGCCGCGAGCCGATGAGGACGGTGGCGAGGGCGAGGACGAGGAAACGCGCGTCGAGGCTTTCGGCCGAGAGGCGCGCGAGTGAAACGGCGCAGGCGGCCGCGCCGAAGCAGACGACCGCCCACATGAAGATTTTTATCCTTCGTCCCCCGTTTTCGCCCCTCATCCGCAACGCCCTCCGGTTCCGCCGGCGCGCGCTTCGAGCGCGGCCGGCCGCCGAGTCGTGGCGCAAGAGTCGTGCCGCACGGCCGGCCCCGCGCGGCGCGCTAAAGCGCGCGGAATCAGCCGGTTTTCCCGACCCGCCGAAACGGCGCTCGGACGGAGGCGTTCAGACAGACCGACCGCCACGTCAGCTTGAAAGAAAAGCTGTCAGCCCCCGCGGGCGCGGATAACGGCGGCGGGTCGGTGTGATCGGACGGCCGCCTTACCTTACTCCGCGCGCGCGGGCGGCCCCTCGGAAATGTCTCGCCCCGCAACGGCCTAGCCATTCGGAGGGCAGACGGGCGGACAACCGCCTCCCGGCAAGATTAACCGGAGGGCAGCCCCCGCCGGATTTGAGATCGACCCGGAGCACGGAGAGCGACATCCTTGCCGCCCCCAAACTTCGCATGTAAAATGCTACCAACTTGACGGCAGTCGGGTCTCAGACGAGCGGGCGGCCGCCCCTTCGCGGCGGCCCGCCGTTTAGGCCGAGACACTTCAACGCCGCGGGCCGATAGCTCAGTTGGTAGAGCAGCTGGCTTTTAACCAGCGGGTCGCAGGTTCGAGTCCTGCTCGGCTCATACACTTAAGGGGCACGCTCAAAAGGCGTGCCCCTCTTTTTGCCCCTTTCATCTCCCGAAACCCGCCACCGCTTTTGCTACACAGTCGCGCGGCACGGCGCCCCTCGTATTTCACTTCCTGCCGCCGCCCTTCTTCTCCCTGACATAGATCAGCAGATCGCCCGGCTGGCAGTCGAACTCACGGCACAGCTTTTCGAGCGTCTGAACGCTGAACCGCGTCACCTCGTCGCGCCACAGCCTGAGCGCCACGGTCGGGGCCAGCCCGATCCTGTTTTGCAACTCGTAGGAGCTGTTGACGCCCCTCGACTCGGCGACTTCCCTCACCCGCGATTTAATCATGTCGCGCATACTACATCAAAAATAACACGCGGAACGCGGATTTTACAACAAGAAAAATAATACCGTTGTTGTAATTTTACTGTTGCCCTGTTACTACATTTTATGTAATATCTCTCTTGTAGTCAGGCGGGCGGGTTGACATCGGTCTTTGAAAATTAGTCGCGGTGAAAACGAGGCAGCCACGTCGTGAAGACTGTTGGACGCGCCTGAGATGGCGAGCGGGCCTTGAGAAAGATGCTGAGTAGCCAGCGACGAATCCCGACGGAGCGGACACTCCGGGCGACTGACGAGAGCGAGGGGCGGGCGACAAACCAAACCAACGACGGAAGGAGATCAAACGATGGTGAACTTGAGCGACCTAAACGACGAGCAGCTTAACCGGAAGATCGAGGGCATCGCGGCCGATGTGGCCGAGTACCAGAAGGTTTACGACCGAGCGCAGGCGCTGTTCTTAGACGAGCCGACGAGGGCGCACGACGACAACTTGAAAGATGCGAAGCGCGACCTCAAGTGGGCCGAGGGTCAGCTTAGAAGTTTTCGCGCCGAGCGCGACGCGAGGAGGAGCAAGTGATGTCGAAGGCAATCATTCGGACAGACGACTTGGCGGCGCTCGACCAGATCGGCCGCGAGGTTTCGCTGGCGGCCGTCATCGCGGGCGAGGTCGAAGGCGGTCAGGAAGACCTACAGGAAAACCTCGACGAGCTTGGCCGCACGCTCAACGGCGCGTTGAATATGCTCAAAGACCTCTACAACGAAGTGAAAGCGCGCGCGGAGATGAACAGCCAGATAGCCGCATAAGGCGGAGGGCTTAGGAAAGCGCCAACTTCCCTAAGCCCGGTACACAGACTACTTCCCCGATCAAGAGAAAGGAGTTCAAGTGTGCGGAGATTGTAACAACAGCGGCGGCCATCGTCACGTCTGCCGAAAATGCAACAACGCTTTCACCTGCTACGGCTGCAACTGCTCGGAGTTCCACTTCTCGGTCTGCCCTGACTGCAAGCAGCCGAAGGTCGAGCATGACGCGCCGCCGCCAGAGCGCGAGCCGGAAGCAGAAGGCGACGGCTGGAATTAGCAAGGAGAAGATGACCGTGAGCAAAGCGGCTGAGCGTCAGGTGGACAGGGAAATGATCGCGGCGGTCGCAAACATCGTTGCGGCCGGCTACGAGGTGCGCCTGATAGGCGCGGGCCGCGACGGCGTTCGCCGCTGGGCGGTCAACCGGCCCGACCCGAAAACGGGCGGCTACTACAAAGAGCGAAGCTACTTCGACCGCGACGGCCTCGTCGCGGCGGGGCTGGCGGGGAGCAAGCAGGGAGTCAGTGTCGCCATCGCGGCGGCTCCGAAGTCAACGAATCACTACATCAACATCCGAGAGGAAGAAAACGACATGACGACGAAGAAAGCGACCAAGACGACGAAGAAGAAGGCGGCGAAGAAATCGACGGCGGCGAGCGAGCGCGCGGCGCGCGAGGCGAAGGGCGCGAAGAAGCAGCCGGCGGCGAAGGCGACGAAGGGCGCGGCCGAGCAGCAGCCGGTCGAGCAGCCGGTCGAGCAGCCG
>DATCVD010000203.1:0-2439 GCA_036567125.1 Pyrinomonadaceae bacterium
ACGAGACAGGCCGCGACGCACCACGCCGCGACCGCGCGCCGCGCCGCGCGACCGCGCGATCTCACCCGCCCTCCGAACATTCCGCGCAAACTCATTCGCTAAGCGACGCCGCCCCGAAGCCGAACGGCGAACCAACCAGAACACGGGACGGGCGACGAACGAACACCAACTCGGTGACGAAACCCTAAATCTGTGACGAACAAAATTCCCGCCCCGCGAACGACGCCTGAAAATCTTCGCGCAAAAATTCTCGCACGGTGCGCGTCCGCAGTTGTCACCCCTCGCTCGCCTGCGACGACGGCGGGCGGGCGTTCCGCCGGAGGTAGTGCTCGACGACGAAGAGCGTGTCTTCCCCGAAGTAGCGGTTGACGAGCCGCAGCGCGCGCAGGGTCTCGGCGCGATCCACTCCGTGCTTCGTCTCGGTCTCCGACACGAAGTCGAAGAGGCAGTCGCGCAGCAGCTCAAGCTCGCGCAAAAGTTCCGTCAGCGTGTAGCCCGCTATCGAGCGCGTATAGCCGTGCGTGCTCGCGGCGCGCACCTGCCTGAAATCGGGATCGCTGCCTTCGGAGAGCAGCGTGCACAACTCTTCGAGCATCTGCGGGACGTGATCGACGAGCTGCGTGAGCGTCAGCGGATCGTCCGCGCGCATGTACGGGTCGGCCTGCACGCGTTTGACCCAGCCGAGCGTGATCTCGTCGGCCGAACGCCGCAGCTCCTCGCACAGCACCTTCGTCGAGTCCATCCGTCACCCTCGCCCGCCGCCCCGGCCCGGCCGCCGCGAACGCGCCTCACTTCTTCGGCTGCTCGATCTCGTACTTCACGCGCACGTAGAGCGTGAACTGCACGACGGGTTCGACGACGACCGGGTTGACGACCGCGTCGAAGCCGTCGGCGTTGAGCGCGTTGAAGAAGAACGTGCGGCCCTTGCGCGCGTTGTGGACGGCGTACCTGCGCCGGTAGTCGTCCGCGTCGACCGACTCCGACTCGTGGGCCACGTACGAGTCGTACATCTCCGCGGGGAAGTAGGTGCTCGCGCGCTCGGCGTAGATTTGCGGCGGCTGCGCGAGCCTGATCCCGTACAGGCGCTCGTAGCGCGCGGCCTTCTCGCGCACCACCCGCGCGGCCTCCTCGGCCAGTTTATTCTGGACGGCCGCCGCGTCGGTCACGACGTAATCGACCTTGACGAGATCGAAAATCTTCGCGCGCGCCGCGGCCAAGACCAGCCGGTCGAGCACGCCGCGGTCGCGGTAGCGCACCGAGACGTTCTTCTTCAACTCGAAGCCGACGAGCCGCTCGCGCGCGACCGCGCCCTCGACCGCGAAGCCGTAAATCTTGTTCTGCGCCGCGAAGTCGACGAACACGTCTTCGGCGCGGACGCCCAGTTGTTTGAGTTCGCCCGCGAACTGGCCCGTCACGGCGTCCATCTTCTGGTTGCACTCGGCCGCGGCCGCGCACTCCTGCGCGACGGCGAAGACGGCGACGTGCTCGTCGGCCAGCACGTTCATCAGCACGCTCGCCTCGACGAACATCGAAGTCTGGGTGGGCGGCACGTCGCGCTCGCCGAGCACGCGCTTGCCGCGCTCCTGCTGCTCGGCCCGGCCGCTGCCGCCGCCCTGCGCGTAGCCGACGTTGCCGCTCGCCTGCGCCCGCGCCGCGCCGCACGAAGTTACGGCGATTGACAGCGCGAGCAGGGTTCTTCCCGCCGCCGCCGCGATCAGAGTTCTCATCATCGCCCGCCTCACCTCCACGACGAACCGAACGAACGCGTCACGCCGATCCTGCGGGGCGGTGACTTGGTTAATCGCCAATCTTAAATCGTGAACGGGAGAAGGCGGCCCGCCCGGCCCGTCTCGCCCGGCGCGGCGGCGCGTCGCGTCAGCGGTTGCGCCACGCCGGCTTGCGCTTCTCCATGAAGGCACGTACGCCCTCCGCGGCGTCTTCGGTTTTCATCAGCTCGTTCAGGTACAGGGTCTCGACGCGCGCGAGCAGCTCGGCGAGGTCGTAGCCGCGGCCCGCGTCGAGCGCGCGGCGCGTCATCGTGAGCGCGGCCGACGAGAGTTCGCGCAGCCGGCCTAAGACCTCCTGCAACTTCTGTTCGAGTTGCGCGGAGTTGACGCCGTGGTTGGCGAGGCCGAGCCGCAGGGCTTCCGGGGCCTCGATCAGTTCGCCCGTCAGCACCAACTCGCGCGCGCGCTTGTCGCCGATGACGCGCGGCAAAAGCACGGCCGCGACCGGCGGGAAGACGCCGAGCTTGATCTCCGGCTGGCCGAAGCGCGCGCGCTCGCTGGCGATCACGATGTCGCACGCCGCGGCCAGCTCGCACCCGCCGCCGAGAGCCGCGCCGTCCACGACCGCGACCGTCGGCCGCGCCAGCGCGTCGAGCGCGCGGAAGATGTCGTGGAAGGCGTCGAGCATCTGGTAGATGGTCTCGGCGACGTG
>DATCVD010000204.1:0-3061 GCA_036567125.1 Pyrinomonadaceae bacterium
CAGTCCGCGGCTGTGGACGCCGCGCGGCCGCAGGCGCGGGACGAAAGTTCCGCCGCCCCGCCGTTTGCTCGAATAGGGTAATCGCGGCCCGCAGGCCGCGTCGTGCCGGGTGAATGGGCGTGAGGCCCGGTCGCTCGGAGATGATTAATCAGCCGGCGGCGCTTTGCCGGCTGAGACCCGGAACCCTGACTCGGCGGCCTCGCGGCCGAGACGCCGAGCCTGTCTCTTACGCTACCCCTCTCGGGAGAGCAGGTTTCGTATTTTCAACGCGATCTGTTTAAAGAGCGGGATGAGAAGACTCTGAAAGATGTCTCCCTGCCCGACCACTCTGGCCCTGAGACGGACGTACTCGGCCGGCGTAATATGTCCGGCTTCGAGCGATTCCGTCAGGTCAACGGTGTAGCGTACGCGCCTGTACCTGTCCTCGAATTGCGCTCTTCCCTCAGGAGCCATCTGCATCATCCTTCCTAAACGTCCAAAATTCTCCCGATCAGCTGACTGGCGAGGATCGTGATCTCCAAATCCTCAGGCTCCAAACTGTTATTACGGCTCTTAGCCACCAAGAGGATGCTCGCGATCCCCCCGTCCGGGTCGAGCACGGGGCAGCCGATGAACGAGCCGAAATTAATCCACGACAGCTCGTCCTTCTTCAGCCCGTGCTCTTTGATGCCCTCGAAATACCGGCCATCATACGCCAAACACTGTGATGCGTCACGCGAGAATAAGGTCTCACCTTTTGCGTAAATCCACCCGCAGACGCTAATGACCTTATGGCGCTCCGGGAAATTCAGGTAACGCCTGCGCCAGCCGCGGGGCTTCAAGCCCTTCGCCAGCATGATCATTTTTTCAAACCCTTCCTCGTCGAGGAACGTCGGGAAGTGGTTGCGCTGCATCCAAGTAAACCCGGCCCTGACCTTCGCCGGGGCGTCCTCCGGGTATTCAACCTTATCCAAACGAAATCGCCGGGAGTCCGGTTCGGGGATGAAATACATGACCGTAATCTGATCCCGGCCGTGGAAAAAAAGGGTGAGGCGGCGCAGCGCCCTGTCCGGCAGGCTCAGCCGGATCGCGTCCCTCAGCCCCTTGAGGACGGTCGTGATGGCCTCGTCCTGCCGCTCTTTAGATAGCTTGCTCTTATCGCGGAGCGTGCCCTCGACCCTGATGATGGTGTCCTTGAGCAGGCCCACGCGCGCCTGCGTGTAGCGCAGCGCGTGGAACTTCCACAGCGAATACACCCCCAGCGTGATCGTCGCCACCGCGAGGGCCAAGATCGCGCCCTTGATCTGGAAGAGCCACGTCCCCACGCTCGCCCGCGTGCCCGGGTTCGTGTGCGGGTCTACTATGACGTTGAGCTGCGTGAACATGTGGACGGAGTACAGGAGGGAGATCAGCACGAAGAGGCCGCCCCAAATTACGGCGGCGTAGATCGCGGCGAGGGTGATCGAGCGCCGCGCCCCGTACTCGATAAAGGTGAGCAGCGCCAAGGTGACGAGGCCGCCGACGCCCAGCGCCAGACTCTCCAGCGGCGTGTCAGACCGGTAGGCCACCACGGCCCCGAACAGGGCCGCGACGATGACCAGCAGTCGCTGGCCGGGCAGAGAAGGCAGGCCCGGGATCAGCCGTCTGAGGAAGTGAAATCTGCCCGCCCGGCGGCGCTGCTGCTCGCGCAAAATCTCACTGCGCCCGGCCTCGGTGAGCAGCTTGGCGGCGACGAGGATGTCCCCGACGAGCTTGTTCTCCTTATTCAGCCTGCCCTGACGCTGGTGGTGGAGGGCGTATTCCATGGAGGCGGGTATGATCTTCTTCAGCTCGACGCCGATTGCGAGGAACTTGTCTTTCCGTGCCATGCAGAGGTGATCTCCGGGAGGCTGAGGACTTTCCTTTCGGGGAACGACGGCAAGCAGAATTACTTGGGTGGAGAATGAGAAACGCTTTCTGCCTACTTGGAGGAAAGAGCCGGGCGCTGGTCAGACGCGAGGGGCGGGGGCAGGCCCGGCCGATCTGGAAAAACGCAGGAACAATATTCCGCGGGTGGTTAAAAGTCAATCATTTACTGCCCGCCGCCGTGAGGGCCGGGCCGCCGCCGGCCGCCCTTTAAAGTCCTCCCGAAATTCGGAATCACACGCGGCGATTCGGGCCGTCGGGCGGGTCGCCGGGCGCGGCCCGTCGGCGGCGGAACTGGCGCGCGGCGGCGGTCATTCTTGACAGCGTAGCCGCGCGCCGCTAGATTCGGCTACATTCGAGCGCCGCCCCCGCCGCGCCCGCACTTTCCGCAGAACCAGTCCGACGCCGAGACCGCTTCCGACGCTTCAGACACACGGCATGACCACCGAAACGGGTAACACCCCCAAGCTCGAAATCGCCCACGTCCTCTTCACCGACATCGTCGGCTACTCGAAGCTCCCGATGGACAGGCAGACGCGCGTGCTGCAAGACCTCTACGGGCTGGTGCGCGCGACGGAAGAGTACCGCCGCGCCGAGCAGGGGCAGATCATCAGCCTCCCGACGGGCGACGGCATGGCGCTCGTCTTCTTCGGCGACCCCGAAACGGCGCTGCGCTGCGCCGTCGAGATCGGCCGCGCCCTGCGGCAGACGCCGTCGCTGCAACTGCGGATGGGCGTCCACAGCGGCCCCGTCTACCGCGTCGCCGACATCAACACGAACATGAACGTGGCGGGCGGCGGCATCAACATGGCGCAGCGCGTGATGGACTGCGGCGACGCCGGCCACATCCTCGTCTCGCGCCGCGTCGCGGACGACTTGCTGCAACTGAGCACGTGGGAGGGCCTCATCCACGAGCTCGGCGAGGCCGAGGTCAAGCACGGCGTCCGCGTCCAGATCTTCAACGTCTACGGCGAGGGCTACGGCAACCCGGAGCCGCCACAAAAATTCTGCGCGCCGCCCGCTGACAGGAAAGAATTAACCGCGAAGGACGCAGGGAACGCCGAGGTGCGCGGGGGCGGGGCTGAGGACGGCCGCGGTAACGGACAGTCCCGAACCCCGAACCCCGAACCCCGGGCCGGCGACCCCGACCCCGCGATCCGCGGCCCGCAACCCGCGG
>DATCVD010000205.1:0-3703 GCA_036567125.1 Pyrinomonadaceae bacterium
CAGCGTCACGAGCGCGCCCGCCTCGATCAACGTCGAGCCGCCGCCCGCCGTGCCCGCGGCCGGCCAAGTCATCGTCAACGAGGCGCTCGTCTCCTTCGCCGGTTCGACGACGCAGACGCGCGCCGACTTCGTCGAGCTTCACAACACGACCGACCGCACGCTCGACATCAGCGGCCTCGTCGTCTCCTTCCGCGCTTCGGGAACGTCGAACACGCCGCGCGCCGTCTCGCTCCCCGGCGCGGTCGGCAGCCGCACCACACTCGTCCAGCCGCGCGGCTACTTCCTGATCGCCAACGGCGCGACGACGTTCGGCGCGGCGGCCGACTTCGCGGTGCCGGGCGACGGGTTCAACCTGAACAACACCACCGGCGGGATAAAGATTGAAGTGGGCGGCGTGAAACTGGACGGACTCGCCTACCAGCAGGAGGGGGCCGCCGCCGTGTCCGACGTGTTCAGGGCTTACGGCGAAGGCCCGATCTTCGCGCACACGGGCACGAGCAGCTCGACCAACGACTTCGTCCGCCGCCCGAATGCCGCCGACACGAACAACAATCTCACGGACTTCACACGCAACAGCACGGCCGCGAGCGTCACGCCGAAGGCGGCCAATCCTTAAAAGCAGAGGTTAGAGGTTAGAGGTTAGAGGTTAGTTAAAACAGTTCTGCGTTGACCTCTGCTATTTGATGACGCCCTGAAGTGGGCTTGAGGCGCTGGCGTAGAGGCGCTTGGGCATGCGGCCGGCGAGGTAGGCGTGGCGGCCGGCTTCGATGGCGAGGCGCATGGCCGTCGCCATGCGGGCGGGGTCTTGGGCCTCGGCGATGGCGGTGTTCATCAGGACGGCGTCGGCCCCGAGTTCCATGGCGATGGCCGCGTCGCTGGCCGTGCCGACGCCCGCGTCGACGATGATCGTGGCGTCCGGCAGTTGCTCGCGCATGATGCGGAGGTTCGCGGGGTTCTGGACGCCGAGGCCGCTGCCGATGGGCGCGGCGAGCGGCATCACGGCGGCGCAGCCCGCGTCTAACAGCTTCTTCGCCATGATCAGATCGTCGGAGAAGTAGGGGAGCACGGTGAAGCCCTCGCGGACGAGCGCGCGGGCGGCTTCGAGCGTCTGCTCGTTGTCGGGAAAGAGCGTCGTCTGATCGCCGATGACTTCGAGCTTGACGAGTTCCGTGTTCAAAGCCTCGCGCGCGAGCCGCGCGGTGCGCACCGCGTCCTCGGCCGTGTAGCAGCCGGCGGTGTTCGGCAGGACGACGAGCGACGGGTCGAGGTGATCGAGGAACGACTCGCTGCCGCGGTCGAGCGGCACGCGCCGCACGGCGACCGTCACCATCTCCGCGCCCGAAGCCTTGTGCGCGGCCTTCATCTCGCCGAACGAACGGTACTTGCCCGTGCCGATGATGAGGCGCGAGGCGAACGCGCGCCCGGCGATCTCGAACGTCTCCTGCTTTTCTGCGGGGGCGGTTGTCATGGCTTGCGTCGATCCCTCCCTTTCGTCTCGTCAAAACTCTACACACTAATCCGCCCGAATCAAAACTGACCGCGGGCGGGCGGAACAACTCCGGCCCGGCCGCATGAAAAGAGGAGGCGGCGGCCGTCCCCGCAACGGCCGCCGCCCCGCCGCCGAGTCGTAGCCGGCTGGCCGATGGCCGGCTTCTTCGATCCGTTCTCGGCGGGCTTCGCCGCGCCGTCGCCGTTAATGCCGAGTTTGTCGCGGAATGGTCATCGGCTCGCCGTCGATGGCCTCGATGATGCCGAGTTCGTCCGGCCCGATCTCGATGAGCGGCACCTTGCGGACGACCTTCTCGAACGGCCACTTGATCAGGTGCAGGCCCGGCTTCAACACGTCGGCCTGAATGCCGACCTCGCCCTCGGTGGCGACGACGCGTCCGGGCGGCATCTTCGCGCCGAGGTAGCGGCGCTCCTTAGATCGCGATCTCGCGCGCGCCGACGTTGACGAACAAACGCGTCAGAATCACAAGCAGGACGATTGCCGCGACGCCGACGAGGACGAGCAGCGGCAGGTTGGCGAAAAGATCGCTGATCTCCATCTCACATCCTTCCGCCCGGCTCGTCTCGGGGGAGAACGCCGGGCACGCGGGGTTCAAGTGGGCTGCTGGTAAGTCGAATCTGACCCGAAGGCCGACTTGCCATCCGGCGCGCGGGCCGGAGACTTTCGCGGAAAGACTCTCGCGGAAGAGACTTTTTACGGCGCGAGTTCCTGCCGGAGCGACGCGAGCCTCTGCTTCAGGACGAAGCCCGCGCCCGTCGTGCGCGACTCCGTGCTCAAGACCCAGAACTCGCTCTCGGCGAGCGCGCGCAAGTCCTCGCCCGTCAGATTCGTCAAGCGCCCCTCGCGCAGGGCGCGCGCGGCGGCCGTGATCGCGTCGCCGAAAGTTTCAGCGTCGTCGGAGAGGGCGGCGAGGTGGAGCAGGAGCGCGAGGCCCGCGCGGTCGGGCGCGCGCTCCCAGAGTTTGCGGTAGGCGTCGGCGAGTTCGCGGCTCCCGCGCAGCCCCGAGTCGGAGGCGACGAAGGCGGCGAGCGCGCGCAGGTTCTCTTCGGAATCGTTCGCCCGGCCGAGCGACGCGGCGAGAACCGCGCCGTAGAGCGTCGGATCGGTGGCGCGCGCCGCGTCGGCGAGGGCCGTATAGTCGCCTTCGGCCGCGCGAGTCAAGAGCGACGAGTGGTGTTCGGCGGCGGCGCGCGCCGCTTCTTCGGCCGAGAGTCGTGCGGCCTCGGCGGGGTCGTGCCCGTGGGCGAAGAGGCTGCGCGGCTCGGACGCGTAGAGTTCGCGCTCGGCGCGGTAGGAGTTCAGCTCCTGCTGCTTGCGGAAGATTCTGTAGGCGACGGCGGCCAGCAGAAGGACGGTGACGATGAAGAGGACGCTCAATTTTAAGCCTGAACGACCCGCGGTGCGGGCGGCTTCACTGTGGCGGCCGCGCCGGGGCGGGTGTCAGTTCCGTCGTTGTTGTATGCCGCGCGGCCGCGCGGGTTTCTAAAATCGACTAGGGCGAAGCCCGCCAGTCGCGGCGGCGAAACCGGGCGCGCAAGGCGACTCAGCCGGCCGCCCCGCCGCCGACGAAGTGGACGATCTCGACGCGGTCGCCGTCCTTCAATTCGGCCTCCGGCCAGCGCGCGCGGCGCAGCACCTCGCGGTTCAACTCGACGGCCAGCCGTTCGGGCGCGAGCGCGAGCAGCTCGACGAGGCGTGCGACGGTCGCGCCCGCCTCGACCTCGCGCGGCTCGCCGTTGACCGTGACCCGCACCGCCCCCGTCACAGGTGGCGGACGGCGCGGCGCATCTCGGCCGTGAAGCCGTCGTGCGCCGCGCGGATGAGGATGGCCGCGCGCCCGCTCGTGAAGCGCGGCAGCCACGCGTGGATGACGGCGACGCCGTCGCGGTCGGTCTTCGAGGTCAGGATCAGCGGGCGAAACTCCGTGCCGAGGATTTTGACCGTCACGGTCGCGTCGTTGACGGCCTCGCGCGCGTCAATCGGCCCGCGCGCGACGCGCACGCGCAGGGTCACGATCTCGCCGGCCTTGTACTCGCGCTCCTCCATCAGCCCGACGTGCAGCTCGCCCTCGACCTCGACCTGAATGATCTCGGTCGTGTCCTGCTCGCCCGCCGGGGCGGAATCGGCCGCGCCCGTCTCGGCGTAAGCGGGCGGCGCGACTTCCGCGACCAACTCGCCGGCCGGCTGCGCGAC
>DATCVD010000206.1:0-10435 GCA_036567125.1 Pyrinomonadaceae bacterium
CATCACGGTGCGCAGGCCCTCCGACGCGCCGTAGACGGCCGCCGCGAGCCCCGCCGGCCCGCCGCCGACGATGGCCAGATCGTAGAACTCCGAGACGGCCCGCCGGCGCAGTCCCACGCGCTCGGCGATCTCGGCCGTCGAGGGCTGCTCCAGCCGCTCGCCGTCGGGGAAGATGACGAGCGGCAGGTGCTGCAACTCGTCCCCGCCGAGCGATTCGACGACCTGCCTGACCTCGGCGTCCGTGTCGGCCGAGCCCACGTCGAGCCAGCGGTAGGGCACCTGATTCCGCGCGAGGAAGTCGCGCACCCCGTGCGACTGCGGCGACCAGCGCAGGCCGACCACGCGGACGCCCTCGAACGGCGGGCGGTAACTGGCGCGCCAGTCTTCGAGCAGATCGTCGAGCACGGGGTAGAGGTTCTCCTCGGGCGGGTCCCAAGGCTTGAGCAGGTAGTGCTGGACGCTGGCCTCGTTGATGGCGCGGATGGCGGCGTCGGTGTCGGCGTAGGCGGTCAGCAGCGCGCGCTTCGCTTCGGGGTAGAGCGAATTGGCCTCCTTCAGAAAATCGACTCCCGACATCCCCGGCATGCGCTGGTCGACGAGCAGGAGGGCGACCGCGTCGCCGCGCACCTTCAGCTCGCGCAGGGTGTCGAGCGCGGCAGCCCCCGAGTCGGCTCGCAGCACCCTGTACGACTCGGAGTAGCGGCGGCGCAGGTCGCGCTCCACCGCCCGCAGAACCTCCCGGTCGTCGTCCACCGTCAGGATGGTCGGCCTCCCCATCTGTCCCTCCCGGCTTACCCGCTCTGATGCGTCACGGCCCGTGCCGCCCCGGCCGTGCCGGAGACTCTGCCGAACGGCGTTGCGCCCCGCCGGCTCCGGCGGCCTGCAAAGACTCGAAGAAGACCTCGTCCACGTAGCACCAGCCCCACTCCTCGCCCGGCTCGAAAGACTTGATGACGGGGTGGCCGGTCAGGCGGGAGTGCTGCGCGACGTGCCGGCCCGACGAGTTGTCACAGCAGCCGACGTGGCCGCACGACTCGCACAGCCTGAGGTACACCCAACGCCCACCCGCCTTCAGACAGTCCTCGCACCCGCCCGCGCCAGCCGGCGAAATCCTCCTCCATCGCCGCGCGCTTCGTCTCCCACAGCCCGGCGGCGTCCGCGCCGAGCATCAGGCGCAGCGGCGGCTCCGCGCTCTCGACCGCTTGAATCATCGCCCGCGCCGCCTTGCGCGGGTCGCCCGGCTGCTCGCCGTTGTTGCCGTACAGGTACTGGCGGACGGGTTCGACCACGGGGTCATACTCCGCGATGTGCGCGGCGGGCCTGTTGTTCGCCTCACCCGAGAAGTCCGACGCGCCCGGCTCGACGATTGTAACGCGGATTCCTAAAGGCTTCACTTCGTCGCGCACCTCGCGCGCCGCTCGTCGGCGGCGCGCGAGGTGCGCGGCGTAAGCAGAGGCGACGAGCGTCTTCGTCGGCGTGCAGCCGGTGTCGACGCACGTCCCGCCGAGCAGTTTTCGCTCCATCATCGAGAGTGATCAGGGCCGCCTGTGGGCGACGCCGAACGACGGCCCCGGCGCAACATTCTCATTCTCTATCCCTCACGCATCCGAGGCCGAGACGGCCGCCTCCGACGTCGGCGCACTCCCGACGCCTGCCGCGGCGGATGCTGAGCGCGGTGAGGGGGGGTTCGTGATGATCAGTCGCTCACTTATAACGGTCGACGACGACGACGAGTCCGTGCGCGAGTCGCTGCCCGACCTGCTGCGGGAGTTCGGCTTCTCCGCCAAAGCGTTTTCTTCGGCGGAAGAGTTTCTCGCTTCCGCTTGCATCGGCCAGACCAGATGTCTGATCTTGGACGTTACCATGCCGGGCATGTCCGGCCCCGATCTTCAACAGGAGTTGGCGCGACGCCGGCGGGAGATTCCTATCGTCTTCATCACCGCCCACGGGGACGAGAGCGTCCGCCCGCGCCTGCTCGAACGCGGTGCAGTAGAATGCCTATCCAAGCCGTTCAGCGAGACCGCACTGCTCGCGGCGCTCAACGCGGCGCTCCGCGTGAGTTAACCTGTTCCGGTGCCGGGACAATTGAGCCGGGCGGAGGCGGCTAATCTCCATGTCGGCAGTCGAAAGGATTATTTTTATGCCATACAACCAGCTGTCAGCCGAGGAAGAGCGGGTCATCGTCGACAAGGGGACGGAGCGGCCGTTCAGCGGCGAGTACGAGACGCTGTATTCGCCGGGCACCTTTATTTGTCGGCGCTGCAACAACCCGCTCTATTCGGCGGAGGCGAAGTTCAAGTCGGGCTGCGGCTGGCCCAGCTTCGACGAAGAATACCCGGGGGGCGTGGAGCGCCACCGGGACGCGGACGGGCGTCGCACGGAGATCGTCTGCGCCCACTGCGGCGGCCACCTCGGTCACGTCTTCGAAGGCGAAGGCTTCACGGAGAAGGACACGCGCCACTGCGTCAACTCCCTCTCCATCCGTTTCGTCCCCGAAGGACGGGAACTGCCGCCCGTGCTCGACGCCGATTGAAAGCCGAAGGCCGGACTTCACGGCCGAGGCTCGGAGTCTTCCCTCTCGGATTCGCTGATTTGTTGATGTCTCCTGACCAGAGGAAAGCCGCCGACCGGGTCGAGATGCCGATCATCTTCATCACGGGTCACGGCGACATCCCGATGACGGTGCGGGCCATGAAGGCGGGGGCCGTCGAATTCCTGACGAAGCCGTTCGACGAAGAGGCGCTGCTCGGGGCCATCCGTGCGGCTTAACCATCCAGAGGGCCGGCGCCGTAGGGGTGATCCAAGATGTAGAGCCAACCCCCGTCAGGTTGACGCCGCACCACCTCCGCGGTGTGGTTGCTTATTTCTAAGCGGCCGCCATCCGGCCCGGTCCCGGTTAAATGAACCTTCGCGCGCAACAATGCGATGTCCCCATGCACGAGCGCGTATTGATTCTCGGATCGCATGTGGCCTTTGAGGGCGAGCAACTCTTGCAACGCGGCCCGGATAGCTTCGATCCCCTCGGCTACCTGACCGGGCTTCGGGACGAGGATCGCGCCCGGCTCATACAGGGCGACGAGGCTTTCGATGTCCCCTGAATTAAACGCCTCTGCAAACGCTGAATTCATGTCCTCCGGGTTATACACCTTCATAAGGATGGCTAGTCTCCATTAAGGTAGAGTTTCGTACTACCGCATCAAAAGGCAATCTAACGCCCGGCATCACCCGCCCGCACACAACCTGATAGCCCTTCAATCTTGCGGGTGACATCCATGCTGACACGGGCCGGGTTGCAGGCCGTTGTTAGACGGCGGTTCATCTAGGCCCGCACGATTTGAGAATATCTCGGGACTTACCCTTTAGCTCCGGCGGGTAAATATAAACCGGCCGATTCCTCTCCCACACATAATACTGCGTTCAGTACGAAAGAGGGCGGATCGGCCTCGGCTCGACCCCCGGCGCGGCTTCTTCCTCGCGGAAGTCTCACTTTTAGCTCACGAATGAAGCGACGAAGCCACCCGTGTCCGGCGCTGTACGGAAGCTCCGCGCCGCTTCCGCGAATATGGCGTCGTCGAAACGACACGTGGAGGAGCCGATGAGCGAAGACCCGAAAGAGCAGGGGGCGAAGCCGCCCTTCGAGGAGCAGCCGCAGGAGGTTCCCGGCCTTGAGGCCGAGATGACGCCGCGCCCCGATTACGGCGCGGAGACCTACGAAGGATTCGGGAGGCTGACAGGCAAAGCCGCCCTCATCACCGGCGGCGACTCGGGGATCGGCCGCGCCGTGGCCGTCGCCTTCGCGCGCGAGGGTGCCGACGTCCTCATCTCCTACCTCGCGGAGGAGGAGACGGACGCGCTTGAGACCGCCCGCGCCGTCGAGGCCGCGGGCCGCCGCTGCGTCCGCGTCCCCGGCGACATACAGGACGAGGCGCACTGCCAAAGGCTCGTCGGGCGCGCCGTCGAGGAGTTCGGCCGCCTCGACGTGCTCGTCAACAACGCCGCCTTCCAGATGACGCGCGGCGGCATCGGGGAGATATCGTCCGAGGAGTTCGACCGCACGTTCCGCACGAACGTCTACGCGATGTTCTACCTCTGCAAGGCGGCCCTCCCGCACATGCGTGAGGGCGGCTCCGTCATCAACACGGCCTCCATTCAAGCCTACCAGCCCTCGGCCGAGCTGATGGCCTACGCGGCCACGAAGGGGGCCATCGTCACCTTCTCGAAGGCGCTCGCCTCCGACGCCATGAAGCGGGGCGTGAGAGTCAACGTCGTCGCGCCCGGCCCCATCTGGACGCCGCTCATCACCTCGACGATGCCGCACGAGAAGTACGAGGAGTTCGGCGCGGACACGCCGGCCGAGCGTCCGGGGCAGCCGTCGGAGCTCGCGCCCGTCTACGTCTTCCTCGCCTCGCAGGAGTCTTCATACGTCTGCGGCGAGGTGATCGGCGTCACCGGCGGCAAGCCGCTGCCGTGACGCGCGAGGTCACATCCGCGCGGGGGCCAAGCGGGTAAGCCGCGCCCGCCCGCCCGTGATCGGAGCCGAGGAACATTTATCAAGCTAGCGCCTGACGCTTGGGTTCGGCGGCGGTCGCGGCACGTCCGCCGCAACTCATTGTTCGACGCCCCGGTCGCCCGTCCCTCCGGATCGGTTCGGCGTTGCGACGACGAGCCGAAGACCGACGTCGAGCGCGTCAAGGTTCCTCAGGTGCCCATGGCGGCCGTCCCACAGGCCGCTTGCCAAGTCGCGGGATACTTCGGCAACGACACGGTCGATAACGTCGGTTGGCAGGCGCGCGAAGCCGGACGTAGCCGCCCGCGCGTGCGCGTCGAGCACACGCTCCGGGTGAGCCCAGAATGAACCGAGCATCCAATCAGGCGTATCGCGTGGGATCGGTACTTGGTTGATTCGGACGTCACCGCCGAGCCACTCCGCCAGCTGTTCCGGAGGCGGGAAGATACGGAGGTCGAGCGCGGCCACTTCCGGCAGGTAATCGGCCATGAGCCACATCGCGCCGCTGATCGTTGCGTCATAGGTCAGGATTACGACGGCCCCCCGCGCCACGCGCCGAAGCTCCCGGACGCCTTGCTCACGTTCCTCATCCCAATGGTGAACGCTAAGCACTGCCATCGCCGCGTCTACAGAGCGATCACGCAGAGGGAGGCTGCCCGCTGACGCACGGATTGCGGGGGCGAGATCGCGCGGGCGCTGCGCCGCCATCACGTCGCTGGGTTCGATCGCAACCACGTGTCGATCCCGCGGCTCGTACGCGCCGGTACCGGCGCCGACGTTGACGACCGTGCGGGCATCGGCCAGCGCCGCATGGATCAGCACACGGAAACGGGCATCCTCGCGCCGGGTCCGGGAATAGCCGTGCCCAATCGTGTCGTAGCGAGCCACAGGCCCTCAAATGCAGTAACGAAATTTGACTTACCAGATCGTCCGTCGAACGCCCGGCATCACCCGCGCAGGCGCACTAAGCCCCGGCCGGACGGTCTTCAGCCTCCGCTATTGGGGCGGCAGTCGGAAGTCATAGGGTTGATTCTTTTCGCCCTCGCGCAGGGTGATCACCGTGGCCTGCCCGATCTCACCCACGCCCGGGTAGAAGATGCGCGGGACTTTGACGGTGTCGCCGTTAGGCAGCTTCTGTCCGTTCGCCCGGTTTATGATCAGCAGATACCGCCCCGGCGACAACTCCGTGAACTGGTAACTCCCCTCATGATTCGTCAGGCCGTAGGCCCACGCGTTGTGATCCTCGGAGAGGATTTGCTCGGCCGCGGCGTCCGCCAAGACGACCGACACCGGCACGCCGGTTAAGGGCTCCCCGGCCGCGTCGAGTACCCTGCCGGCGATGCGCCCCCGGTGCGCCGCCCTGATGTCCAAGGGGACGCACCCCCGGCCGGGTACGCTTACGGCATGCTCGTCATTACTTAAATACGAGGGGGTGTGCGCGCTCACCCGGTACACCCCCGCCGGCAGGCCCGTGAACTGGTATCTGCCTTCGCCGTCCGTGTCGGCCTCGTGGCGGCGGCCGTCGCCCTCCAAGACGACCTTAATACCTTCCATCGGTTCGATGTTCGTTTTACTCTCCCTGACGTTAGTTGAATACCGCGCCACCCTTCCGAAGACTCTCGCGCCGGGGTCGGTCGTCGGCACCGACCTGATGTACTCCACGTCCTCGCCGGCCTCGGAGAGCGGCCGCGTCCTGCTCGTCCCCCTCTCGACAGATAGCCGCCCTTCGTGGTTCCGGTGTGCGTAAACGAGGTAGCGCTCGCCCTGCCTGAAGGGGTAGGCGCAGCTGCCCATCTCCATCGTCAGTTCGGCACTATCGACGCCCCGGAAAGACTCCTCGACGGAGAAGCGCACGGCGAGCTTCTGGTAGGGCGACCAGCCGGCGAGGTCGGGCGTCCAGCCGACCGTAGTGACCTCGTCGGCGGTGCCGACGAAGACGGCCCCGGCCCGCCAGTATTCCTGACACGGCGGCCCCTGCACCATCCCCGGGCAAGAAAGACGCGCTGCCGTCGTTACGCCGCCGGGAAGGAAAAGCTGGGCGCAGATGACAAGCGTTGACAGGAGCAAGGATACTTTATTCATGCGGGCCTCCCTTCCACCATGCCGCCGCCGCTGGACATCGCATAAGCGTGTTAAGTAGCACGTCATGAAAGCAACCTCACGCCCGAATTAACCCGCGCCGAGCATATAAAATACAGCATGCGACGCGCCACACCGGCATGAAGAGGATGCTATGGGGGCGTCCGGTTGAATGAGTTGTTAGCCGCCCGGCTGGGTAGGGGCGCGCTGGGCGATGGCGGCGCACAACTCCTTGAACGCGGCCTCGTCAGGGAGGAATGACTCACTGATCGTCAGCTTGCCGTTGACGTGGTAGATGTTCAGAAAGCGATTCTCCTGCACTACCTGTAAGCTTTGCCCCCGGATGTCGGAGAGTTTTACGGTCGTGGCCTTTCGTGAGAACCCATACTTGGGTGCCGAAATGTCGGTGCTCGTCAGGACGACGCGATGGGGGGAGAGTAGTCCGACGAAAAACGCTGGTATGCCGACGGCAGTGAACGCCGCGCCGATAGCAGCGATGCACCAGTAGAAGGTCGTTGCGCCACCCGGCTCAAGATGGATCAAGCCGTTGACGATAAGCCCACGGTCGTTGACCATCGCCTCGCGGCCCATGAAGCACGCCACCGCGCCGAAGAATATGGACGCGAGCAGCATGACCCGCGCCTGCGGCCGATACGGATAGCTTAAGATTTCCATGACTCTTTACCTCGCGGGCCTAACGCCCGGCCTCACCCGCGCCCATGTCAATATACATGAGAGACTCCGTGGCGGGCGTCGGGTGGATGGCGTTGTCGGGCGCGGAATTATCGTTAACGCTTTCCCCCGCCTCCCATTCGATTAGCGTTCTACGATTTAAGAGCACGAGACAGACTCGTAGAGCGACGAAAAAGAGTTCGGGGCACGCCCGCGGCTACTTCTTGTACCGGCTCCCGTTAAAGCTTAAAGCTAACTGGCGCGCGCCCGTGGGCAGCACGACGGTGGCGAGGCCGACGGCGTATCACTCGCATGAAGAGGTAGCCAGCGATCAGGCCGAAGACCGAATTGGCGACGATCACGTAGACGGTCAGGGCGGCGGCCGGTATGAAGAAAAAAACTATGAGCCCCAATTCCATCATTCGTCGCGGCTGCCGGCGGGGCGAAACACACCCCCGCGTCGCCCATCGGGCAGTGCCCGTGCGGGACTGAAACCCCGGGCCGGCCGGGGAAGTCAGGCGTCGGTCGCGGCGAAATCCATCGTGTCCATGTCGCGGTCGCCGGGGACGGGCCGCCCCAAGAGCTTGAGCCAGAGGAAGCCGGCGGCCCCGGCCGCGAGCGACGCCACGAGGATCGCCAGCTTCGACGCGCTGACGGCCTCGGCCTCCCCGGCGAAGGCGAGGTTCGTGATGAAGATCGACATCGTGAAGCCGATGCCGCCGAGCAGCCCCGCGCCGAAGACGTGCCGCCAGTTGAGGTCGAGCGGCAGGCGGCAGACGCCGACCGAAACGGCGACGAAGCTCAGCAAGGTGATGCCGAGGGGCTTGCCGACGAGCAGCCCGAGCATGATGCCCAGCCCGTTGTTAGACACGAGGCCCGGCAGCGAGCTCGCGCCGACGACGACGGCCGTGTTGGCCAGCGCGAACAGCGGGAGGATGACGAAAGCGACTGGCCTGTGGAGGAAGTGTTCGAGCCGGTGCGACGGCGACTCCTCGTCGTCCTCCTTCCCGGTGAACGGGATGGCGAAGGCGAGCAGGACGCCCGCGATGGTCGCGTGCACGCCCGACTTGAGCATCAGGAACCACATCAACGCGCCGCCGAGAAGGTAAGGGACGAGGCTCATCACCCGCAGGCGGTTGAGCACGACGAGCAGCCCGAAGACGGCGGCGGCCCCGGCGAGGTAAGCGAGCGAGAGCCCCGAGGTGTAGAAGACGGCGATGACGGCGATGGCTCCGAGGTCGTCCATCACGGCGAGCGCCGTCAGGAAGACTTTCAGGGAGGCCGGGACTTGCCGACCCAGCAGCGCGAGCGCGCCGAGGGCGAAGGCGATGTCGGTCGCCATCGGGATGCCGACGCCGGCCTGCGTCGGCGTCCCGGCGTTGAGCGAGAAGTGGATGAGCGCGGGCATCAGGATGCCGCCCGCCGCGGCGAAGATCGGCAGCAGCGCGTTGCGGAAGTCGGAGAGCTCGCCGACGTAGAGCTCGCGCTCAAGCTCCAAACCGATGAGCAGGAAGAAGACGGCCATCAGCGCGTCGTTGATCCAGTGCTCGACGCTCAAGGGGCCGAGGTAGGCGTGCCACAGGCCCGTGTAGCTCTCGCCGGCCGCCGAGTTGGCGGCGGCGAGCGACAGGGCCGTGCAGATGATGAGCAGGACGCCGCCCGCCTTCTCCGAGTCGAAGAATTTCTTGAAGGTCTTCGACAGCCTTCTGCTAACGATGGTCATCCCGCCCCATCCCCCGCCCCCCGGAATCCTGACGCCCGACCGGGCACCACCTTACTACTTCTTCTTGCGGTTGCGAATCACTTTCGAGAAGCAAAAGATGGCGAGGGAGATTATTCCCGCCCACGCTGCGATCATGAAGACCCAACCGCCCGTCGTCATCTGCTGCTCGGCCGCGCGCTGGGCGAGGGCGAGGAGGATCGTTGTTGCGATAGTCATAGCACCATGCCTTTCATCAGTCATGCGGCGCGACTTTCAAGCCGCCCCGACTACGGCCGCACCCCTACCCGCCGTGGTCGTGCGGGTCGGACTGGCGGGCGCGGATCAACCCCTGCCCCGACGACTGTTCGCTAAGACTCCCGTCCGTGGCTCCACCTCACCGATGAAGCGCGCAAGGCTACAGACCTCCGACGCCCGCAAGCTGAGCAGCGGCACGGCGAGCGTCAGCACGTAATCCCTCGCGCCCTCGGGCTTCTCGTGGTCAGGCCCCGCCGGCAGGTAGCGCGCCGCCTTCACCTCCCACCAGCGCCCGGCGCTCCCGCGCGGGGGCGTAGTCGAGCGGCAGGGTGACCGTGAAGATCGCGCCTCTTCCCTCGCCCGGGCTGCTTGCCGTCACGGCTCCGCCGTGGGCCTCAACGATGTGGCGGATGATTGCGAGGCCCAGCCCCAGCCCCTTGTGCCGCACTAAGCCGACGCCCTCGGCCTGCCGGAACGGCTCGAAGACGTGGGGGAGCAGCTCGGCGTCTATCCCTGCGCCGTCGTCGCTCACGGTGAGCCGGCCGTAGTCGCCGGCCTTCTCCAGCAGCACCTCGACGCGCCCGCCCTCGGGCGTGAACTTGACGGCGTTAGACAACAGATTCCAGACGACCTGCCGCAGCCGGTCGGGGTCACCCACCACCCTCCCCGCCTCCCGGCGGTAACTCACCTCGACGTGGATGCCCTTCGCCCTCGCCGCCAGCGCGACCGCCTCGACGGCGTCTTCGATGACGGGCACGAGGTCGGTTGGGCGCGCGTCCACGCGGAGCTTCCCCGCCGCGATGCGCGAGACGTCGATGAGGTCGTCGATCAGGTGCTTCTGCAGCTCGACGTTGCGGACGATCTTGTCGAGCGCCACCGCGCGGGTCTCTTCGTCCGGGTCGCGCTCGCGCAGCATCGTCGCCCAGCCCGCGATGACGCTGAGCGGCGCGCGCAAGTCGTGCGACACCATCGCGAGAAAGCCGTCCTTAGTGCGGCTGGCGTCTTCCGCTTCACGGCGGGCCTCCTCCGCGCGCAGCAGGAGCCGGGAGCGTTCCGCCTCGGTCTGCTCTCGCTCCGCCGCGGAGGAGAGCACGTTGACCACCGCCCGGATGAAGTGGACGTCCTCGGCGGAGAAACCCTGCCGCCTGTCCGCGTAGACGCTCAGGACGCCGAAGGGGCGGCCGCGGCCCGGCACGGCGAGGCTGACGCAGGCGCGCGCC
>DATCVD010000207.1:0-5679 GCA_036567125.1 Pyrinomonadaceae bacterium
GCTGGCAGCGGCCGCGCGCGCGGCCGGCGCGGAGATTCGCACCGAGGCCGGCGTCGAGAGGGTGGTAGTTAAGGACGGGCGCGCGGTCGGCGTCGCGCTCGAAACGGGCGAGGAGATCGCGGCGCGCGCCGTGGTCTCTAACGCCGACCCGCGCACGACGTTTTTGCGGCTCGTCGATCCGGTCGAACTCGAACCCGACTTCCTCGCCAAGATTCGCGCCTACCGCTCGAAGGGCGCGGCCGCCAAGATCAACCTCGCGCTCGCCGGCCTGCCGCGCTTCGACGCGCCGGGCGGCGACGACGACCGCGCGATGAGACTGTCGGGCCGCATCCACGTCGGCCCCGAGATCGACTACCTTGAGCGCGCCTTCGACGCCGCGAAGTACGGCGACTTCTCGCCCGCGCCGTACCTCGACGTGACCATCCCGACGCTCACCGACCCGTCGCTCGCGCCCGCGGGCCGGCACGTCTGCTCGATCTACGCGCAGTTCGCGCCGCGCGACTTGAGGCACGGCGACTGGACGACGCGCCGCGCGGAGTTTGCCGACGCGGTCGTCAAAACCCTCGCCGCTTACGCGCCCGATCTCGAAAGCCTGATCCTCGCGCGCCAGATCATCACGCCCGACGAACTCGAACGCGAGTACAACCTCGCCGGCGGCCACCCGCTGCACGGCGAGATGTCGCTCGATCAGTTCTACGCCTTCCGCCCCGTCATCAATTGGGCGCAGTACCGCACGCCGATCAAAGACCTCTACCTCTGCGGCGCGGGCACGCACCCCGGCGGCGGCGTCACCGGCGCGCCCGGCGCGAACGCCGCGCGCGAGATTCTCAGAGACTTGAAGAGAGCGCGCTGACTCGCGGCCCGCCTACGACGCCGCGGCGATTCAAGCTAGGCGACAGTGCCTTCCGAGCAGCCTGTGATTGAGGAAGGCCAGCGGCCATAACGCCACGAAATAGAAGAGGAAGGTGAGACCCCAGAGCCACGCCAGAACCGTTTCAAAGATGACCTCGCCTGCGGGGCGGTTAAATTCACGAACCCAGAAAGCCTCGTAGGCACCCACGGCGAGACCGAACAGCGCGGCGGCAAGGTAGAGCGCCGGGAGCGAAAGCAAAGCCTGCCATTTTCTCTTGAACCTGTAGGTCGGCCGCAAAAGCCGGCCGACCGCCAGTCCTATGAACGGCGACGCAAGCATTCCGCCGACAATCGATGAGTCAAAGACTTTGAGAGATAGGAAATAGGCGGCTACCCCCCACAAACAACCTGACACCACCGCCAGTCCGTAATACCGAGTCATAGCGAATCCCGTCCTTACCGAAGGTAAAAAGCCGCTGGCGCGGGGCGGGAACTCGAACCCGCGCCCCGCGCCAGAAGTCTCAGCGATTAGCTTTTAGCTTTCCTTCGCCCAGACGCGCGGCTCCTGCTGGCGGCCGGCGGCCCACGGGGCGTCGGAGAAGCGGGGGCGGCGGCGGATGCGGCTGAAGACGTAGAGGTTCGTGAAGTGCATCATGCCGAGCACGACGAGCACGAGGCCGACCTTGTAGGAGAGCGCCTCGATGCTCGCGCGCACGCTCAGCACGTCGTAGCCGATGCGCAGCGCGAAGCTGACGAAGCCGAAGTTGATCAGGTAGAAGCCGACGACGAGCAGGTGGTTGACCGAGTCGGCCAGCCCCTCGTTGCCGCTGAACACGTCGACGAGGAAGATGCGCCCGTTCTTGTGGAGCGTGTGCGCGACCCAGACGGTCAGCGCGACGCTGATGCAGATGTACGCGAGGTACGTGAAGACTATGATCTGGCTGTTCATGGTGTCGCCTCTCTTGCGGCCTCGTTGGTTCGCGGCGTCTCGTCTCGACGCTGCCGCGCGGGCCGTCGCCTTCCCCGCATAACAACCCGCGTGCCGCGCGCGGGCGGGCGAGCGAGTCCGGGCGCTCTTCAAGACGCCGCGCGGCGGCGAAACGTTTGCGGGGGCGGGTGAAACGTTTGCAGGGGCGTGGCTTGTCGCCGCCCGTTCGCGTCCGCGGGACTCGGTTGTCGCTTGCGCGGCCGACTGACGAAAGCAAGCCGTGCCCCTCCGCTTCCGCTGGCGAGTTGCCGACGCGGCGCGCGAATCTTGGCAACTTGCAAAGCGCGGCCGTCGTTTCAAAATACTAGAGGCCCCGGAATCTCTGCCGCCGCCGCGCAGTCGCCGCGCGAAGGAGCGCCCCACGGATGTCCCCCGAACAAATCTTCTCGCTCTGCACCCTGCTGGTCGTGCCCGGCTGGCTGCTGCTCGTCTTCCTGCCGCGCTGGTGCTGGTCGGCGCGGCTCGTCGCGCCCGTCGTCATCCCCGCCGCGCTCGGCTGCGTCTACGTCTTCCTGATCGCGACGCACTTCGGCCAACCCGAGGGCGACTTCAACTCGCTCGCGGGCGTCGGCCGTCTTTTCCAGAACCCTTACAGCCTGCTCGCCGGCTGGATTCACTACCTCGCCTTCGACCTGTTCGTCGGCGCGTGGGAGGTGCGCGACGCGCAACGCGCGGGCCTCCACCACCTGCTCGTCGTGCCCTGCCTGTTCTTAACCTTCTTCTTCGGCCCCGCGGGGCTGCTGCTCTACTTCGCGCTGCGCTTCGCCGCCAAGCGCCGCTTCTTCGTGGGGGGTGACGCGGATGCGCGCGCTTGAGTTCGCCCGAAACTTTTTCGCGGAGCTGCACCGGCGCAGCCCCGTGCTCTCGTGGATGGGCTGGGCGAACGTCGGGCTGCTCCTCTTCGCGCTCGCGGCCGCGCCGTTCGACGCGCGCACCGTGACCGGCATCAACCCGTGGATCAAGCCGATGAAGTTCGCCGCGTCGGTCGCCGTCTTCCTCTTCACGATGGGGTGGCTGCTCGAACACGTGAGGCGCTACCGCCGGACGGTGCGCGTCGTGTCGTGGGGCATCGCGGCCGTCTTCGCCGTCGAGCAGGCGTGCATCTTCATGCAGGCGGCGCGCGGGACGACCTCGCACTTCAACGTCAGGTCGGCGTTCGACGCGGCGGTCTTCAGCATGATGGGGCTGATGATCGTCGTCAACACCCTGCTCGTCCTCGTCGCGCTGCTCCTGTTCTTCCGCCGCGAGGCCGCCGACGGGCCGCCGCTCGCGCCCGCGTACCTGTGGGGCATCCGGCTCGGCATCATCATCTTCGTTATCGCGGGGCTGCAAGGCTTCGCGATGACCTCGCAGCTCGCGCACACGGTCGGCGCGCCGGACGGCGGCCCCGGCCTCCCCGCCCTCGGTTGGAGCACGCGCGCGGGCGACCTGCGCGTCGCCCACTCGCTCGGCCTGCACGCGCTTCAAGTGCTCCCGCTCGTCGGCTTCGCCTTCTCGCGCCGCGGGGCGTCGGAGCGCCCGCATCAGGTCGCCTACACCGTCGCCTTCGCCGCCGTCTACGCCGCGGCGTTCCTCCTGCTGTTCTGGCAGGCGATGCTCGGCCGGCCGCTCCTCGCGCTCGCCGATTAGGAGAGACGGGGGAAGGGTGGGGGGTGAAGGAACAGACTGAAGCCGTCATCCGTTCCCCCTGCCCCTCACCCTTGCTTCCCGCCTTTCGCCTTCGCGCGCCGCGCGGACTATAATCCGCGGCACACCGGCGCGGCCCTCGTTAGGCGCGCGCGCTCCCGCTCCACCCTTTCGGACAAACAGAAGACGGAGGCTCTTGACCTGTGAGTCTGACCCTGCTCGCGCTCGGCTTCCTCGTCGTGCTGGCGTTGGCCTACCGACTTTACGGCGGCTGGATCGCGCGCCAGTTCGCGCTCGACGACTCGCGCACCACGCCGGCCAACGAGGTGAACGACGGCGTGGACTTCGTCCCGACGCGCCCCTTCTACCTCTTCGGCCAGCACTTCTCGGCCATCGCGGCGGCCGGCCCGATAGCCGGCCCGATCCTCGCCTGCCAAGCGTTCGGCTGGCTGCCGTGCCTGCTCTGGATCGGCTTCGGCGTCGTCCTGATCGGCGCGGTGCATGATTTTACGAGCCTCGCCGCGTCCGTCCGCCACGGCGCGCGCTCGGTCGCCGAGATCGCGCGCGAGCACTTGGGCAGCCGCGCCGGCATGGCGATGATGGCGTTCATCTGGATCGCGCTCGTTTACGTGATCGTCGCCTTCGCCGACATCACGGCCGGCACGTTCGTCGGCGGGACGGAAGAGCTGGCGGGCGCGCGGGGCTTCAACGCGGGCGGCGCGGTCGCGGCGGCGAGCGTGATGTACCTCGTGCTCTCGATCCTGCTCGGACTCGTCGAGCGTTACCTGAAGCCGCCGCTCTGGCTCTCGACCGCCGTGTTCGTGCCCGCGGCCTTCGCGCTCTCGTGGCTGGGGACGAAGGTCTCGACCGCGCTGCTGCTCGATCACAAGACGTGGGGGCTGCTCATCCTCATCTACTGCTGCGTCGCCTCGGTCGCGCCCGTCTGGGCGCTGCTCCAGCCGCGCGGTTATCTGGGCGGCTTTATCCTCTACGCCGCGCTCGCGCTCGGCGTCTACGGCGTGCTGGCCGGGGGCTTGTCGGGGCAGTTCACGATCCAGCAGCCGGCGTTCAAGTCGTGGGACGTGGGCGGTCTGACCGGGACGCTGTTCCCCTTCCTCTTCGTCACCATCGCGTGCGGCGCGTGTTCGGGCTTCCACGGGATGGTCTGTTCGGGCACGACCTCGAAGCAGATCGACCGCGAGTCGCACATCAAGCCGGTCGGCTACGGCGCGATGCTGGCCGAGGGCTTCGTCGCGCTGATCGCGCTCGTGACGATCATGATCGTCGCGCCCGCCGCCATCGCGAAGGGCACCGCGCCGGGCACGATCTACGGCAACGGCATCGGCCAATTCCTGACGCTCATCATCGGCCGCGAGCATCTGGCGTTCGCCACCACCTTCGGCGCGATGGCCTTCTCCACCTTCGTCTTCGACACGCTCGACGTGTGCACGCGGCTCGGCCGCTACATCGTGCAGGAGCTGCTGGGCTGGCGCGGCCGGTGGGGCGCGCTCACCGGCACGCTGCTGACCGTCGCGCTCCCCTTCTACTTCATCACGTTCGCGCGAGAAGGCATGTGGGCCGACTTCTGGACGCTGTTCGGCGCGTCGAACCAACTCTTGGCGGCGCTCACGCTGCTCGCCGTCACGGTCTGGCTGCACCAGTCGCGCCGCCGCATCGGCTACACGCTCGCGCCGATGATCTTCGTCCTCACGATCACGCTCTGGGCGCTGACGAAGCTGGCCGTCGGCAACTTCCGCGCCTCCGCCGGCTTCGACGTGAAGTTCGTCAACGGCGTCTCGTCGGCCGCGCTCGTCGCGCTCGCCCTCTACCTCGCCGTCGCCGCCGTGCTCAAGCTGCGGCGCGAGCGCGGGTCTGGCTCGCTCGTGCCCGAAAGCGCGTAAGAGGAACGCGGAACGCGGGACGATGAACTGAAGACAAGTTGATCTCGGTTCGTCGCCCCGCGTTCATCGTTCATCGTTTACGACGGTCGCACGCAAAAAGGGGGCGGCCGGCAGTGGTGACACTGCCGGCCGCTCCCTCTGTTAACGCCTCTTGTAGTCCGCTAGGGCAGGGCCTCGACGGTGATGAAGAAGCGGTACGCGCCCGTCTGCCTGACGCCCATGCGGAACTCGACGCTGATGGACGCGCCGGGCGCGAGCGGCGTGCCGGGCGTGATCGTGCCGGCGGCGACGGTCGAGTTGAGGCCGCCGCCC
>DATCVD010000208.1:0-2403 GCA_036567125.1 Pyrinomonadaceae bacterium
CGTCCTTTGCCGACGGCAGCGTCGCTTGCGCCGGCCGGGCCGCGCCGGCCGGAGGCGGCGTCCGTGAGAACACCGTTAAGCAGGCAGGAGATAAAGACCATGAGCAAGATCACGGGACGCGCCGCGACGAGTTCTGTCGCCGGATACATTGCACTGGCCGCCTTCGCCGCACTGTTCGCCTTCGCCGTGCCGCACGCGGCCCGCGCGCAGTGGGCGACTTCCGGCAGCAACATCAGCAACACGAACACGGGCAACGTCGGCGTCGGCACGGCCACGCCCGGCGAGAAGCTGGTCAATACGGGCAACGCCATCTTCGGCGGCCCCAGCGCGCGCACCGAGCTGTGGCCGAACTTCACCGCCACCGTCAACCCGGCGCTCTTCGAGCTGAACTCTGGGGCCGCCGTCTCGAACGACACGCGCTTCCCGGCGCTGTCGCTCGTGACGAACCAGTCGGGGGTGTCGAACGTCGTCGGGGCGCTCTACTTCAGCAACAGCGCGCAGGCCGGCAGCGACAAGCGAGTGGCGGCTTTCGGCGTGCACACCGACGGCGCCCTCAACTCCGGCCTGATATCCATCGGGACGGCCGCGGGCGGGACGCTGGCGGAGCGGATGCGGATCACGAGTGCGGGCCACGTCGGCATCGGCACGGCGAATCCCGTCGTGAACGCCAACGCGCCGAGGTTCATGACCGTCGACGGCGGCGGCGCGGGGTACGCGGAATTCTCCCTCGGGAGGTCGCTCGGCGCTACCGACGCCATCGGCGGAGTGAACTTCTACAACTCCGCCCTCGGCTCGGCCGACAAGCGCGTCTCCGCGATCTGGGGCGGCACGGGCGCGACGACCAACAGCGGCGTCCTCACGTTCCACACTTGGAACGCCGGCACGGTCGGCGAGGTCATGCGGATGACGGGCGCCGGCAGCGTCGGCATCGGGACGGCCACGCCGGGCGCGGCCTACAAGCTCGACGTGAACGGCGCGGCCAACGTCACGGGGGCGCTGAACGTCGCGGGGACGATCACGGGCGGCAACATCACGGCCAAGTATGCAGGACGTGGCCGAGTGGGTCCCCACCACGCAGAAACTCGCGGCCGGCACGGTCGTCGTCTTAGACCCGGCGCGCTCGAACCACGTCCTCGCCTCGGCCTCTTCGTACGACACCAGTGTGGCCGGCGTGGTCTCGGCGCAGCCCGGCCTCCTCCTCGGCGAGGGGGCGAGGGTAAAGTCATGGTGGCGACGACGGGCCGCGTCAGGGTGCGGGTGGACGCGACGCGCGCGCCCGTCAGGATCGGCGACCTGCTCGTGACGAGCGACATGCCGGGAGTGGCGATGAAGTCGGAGCCGATCATCGTCGGCGGCCGCCGCATCCACGCGCCGGGCACGATCATCGGCAAGGCTTTGGAGCCGCTCGCGGGCGGCACGGGCGAAATTCTCGTGCTGCTGAGCATGCAGTGAGCGCCGCGCGCGCCGCGCACGGGCCGCCGCGCGGTCGCGCTCAACGAGGACGTGGGAGCAGTTAACCGGCGCTTATGTCGTCAGAGTAGTAATCGGCCTGCGCGTCGTCCCGCCGCCACACGTAGGTGATCCGCCGGCTCGCGAGTCTGCTCGCGGCCTGCGCGCGGCTAACCCAGACGTTCGGGCCGGACGCCGGCGTAACCTTAAGTCTTTTAAAACGCTGCGTCGTGATGCAAGGCAGTTGTAACGAAAATTTTGCGGGTGTGACTTTATTCTTGCGCGGCACTCCGTTCGGGAGAAATTTCTTGACAGAGCGGCTCCGGCGAGTATCATTGCCGCACCCCATTCGTAACGGAATTGAAATCTCACTCCCGAAAATTTGTGGAATCGTTGCGGAGAGTCTCACCCCTTTGCGGCCTCTTCCGAACCGCGATTCTGCGTGCGGCGAGCGTTTCAAGCCCCCATTGTCGGTGATTAAACAAGGCTACTAAACTCTTACAGTTTCGACTCGGCTCGGACAGGAAAAAACCCCGCCGGCACTTGCCGGTGCCGGCGGGGCGCTTACGAAACAACCTCTGCCGCATTACTGCGTCAGAAGATGTGTCGCCAGACAGCCCGCATCTTAGCGCAGAAGTGTGGTGAGTACAACCTCGGTTTTTGCCGAGTTTTCCCGCACTGATGCGCGCTCGCCCACGCCCAACTCAGGCATCAGCGGCATCTTCATCCCGCGCCTCGTCGCGCCGCCCGCTAGCGGCCGCGCCCCGTCGCGCGCGAGTTTCTTTCGTGTCAAGGCGGCCGGACGACGCGAGGCGGCGCGTCCGGCCGCCCTTTCATTTGGTACGGAGGTAAGATCATGCCCGCCAGCACACACCCCGTTCGGCGCAAGTCGTCAACCCGCCCGGCGCTGCTGCTCTGCGCCGCCGCCCTCGCCCTGCTGCTCGGCGCGCCACG
>DATCVD010000209.1:0-4623 GCA_036567125.1 Pyrinomonadaceae bacterium
CCGCTCCTCGCCACCGCGCCTGACGCGACGCTCCGCCGCACCCCCGCGAGCGACGCCTCGGCGCTCCAAGCGCCGCTGCTTAACGAGCCGCTGGCGATATCCGGCGGCCCGCCGCTCGGCGTGGCGATTCAGACCGCCGCCGGCATACAAAACCAGTGGTACCTCTTCCGCTGCCGGGCGGACGCCGTGTTGAATCATCCGAACCCGGCCCTGCGGAAGACCGGGCGCGGCGTGGTCGTGGCCGACATCGACTGGGGCTTCCGCCTAAGTCACCAAGACCTGACGGGCCGCGTCGAGTTCGCGCTCAACGTTAAAAAGAATAACGACGACGTGACGCACGGCCCCGAAGTCTCGCACGGCACGTCCGTGCTGGGCCTCCTCTGGGGGGAGGACAACGACGCCGGGATGCTGGGCTTCGCGCCGGGCGCGTCCCTCTGGGCCATCCAAGCCGACGACGGGTCGGGCAGTCTGGACAACCGCCTGTGGGCCAAGGCGATTGACCGCGTGGTCGGCAAAGACAGCGGCGGCCGCCCGAAGGTCATCCTGATCGAGGCGTCGACCGAGGAGGGCGGCAACGTCGAGATGTCGAAGACGATCCGCGAGGCGATCGTGCGCGCCATCGCCGCCGGGGCCGTGGTCTGCGTGGCCGCCGGCAACGCGGGCATCAACGCCCATTTCCTCGACGAGAACACCTGCTGCATCCCGCCGACGGACTCGATTCTCGTCGGCGCGACGGCGTACCGGGTTAACCCCGACGTTATCGAGCGCGGCCCGAGCAACTTCGGGCCGCGGATCGACGTGTCGGCCCCCGGCTCCTTGGGCGCAGACGTGACCTGCTGTAGCTGCGGCGACAACACCTACACGAACACCTTCGGCGGAACCTCCGGCGCGGCCGCGAAGGTCGCCGGCACAATCGCGCTCGTGCTTGAGGCCGACCCCACGCTGACTCACGCGCAGGTTCGCACAATCCTCCGGGAAACGGGGACGGCGATAACGACCGCCGACCAGCCCTTGGGCGTCTTCCTGAACACGGAAGCGGCGGTCAGAAGGGCGGACGCGAACAAACAATGAACGGCGAAGACGCGCGAGGTGCCGCCCGGCCGCGTCCCCCGGCCGCCGTGCGCGCGTCGGCGGGGCGTGCTTCAACGATTCAGAGACTCTCGTCGTCTTCTTCTTCCGCGCGCCTCGCCGTTGCCCCTCCGCAGTTCTCCGCCGCGAGCCGTCCGCCGAATGCCGCCGCGCTCGTGCGTGCGGGCGCGGGGCGGTTATAATCATCCCCGCCAGCCTCACGCGCTGAAGACACGGCCCGCGCTCCCGACGCGGGTCGCACTCCCGAAACTATTTGACGAAATGAAGTGAGACGGCGCGCGCCGCGGTGGCGGCGGCGCGCGCCGTCTCGCGCGGAGATTTTCCGAGACGAGGGGGTTCGTGTCCGTGATGGGTGACGAGACGAGGGAAGGGCAGGAGGGCGGCGGCGCGGCGACGCTCGCGGTGGTCGAGCGTTCGCAGTTCATGCCGGCGATGTCGATTGAGAGCGCGGTCGAGCGTTACAACTCGGTGCGGGAGTTCGTCGGCCGCGTGCTGCGCCCCGAGATCGACTTCGGGGTGATACCGGGCACGGAGAAGCTGACGCTGCTCAAGCCCGGCGCGGAGAAGCTGACGACCTTCTTCGGCCTCTCGACGCGCTTCCAACTGTTAGAGCGGATCGAGGACTGGTCGGGCGACGCGCACGGGGGCGAGCCGTTCTTCTACTACCTCTACCGCTGCCAACTCCACCGCGAAGAGTTGCTGGTGGCCGAGGCCGACGGCTCGTGCAACTCGCGCGAGACGAAGTACCGCTGGCGCGAGGCGCAGCGCGTCTGCCCCACGTGCGGGCAGGCGGCGATCATCCGCGGGCGCGAGGAGTTCGGCGGCGGGTGGGTCTGTTTTCGGAAGAAGGGCGGCTGCGGGGCGAAGTTTGTGATCGGCGATCCGCGGATCGAGGGGCAGCAGGCGGGGCGCGTGCCGAACCCGGACATCTGCGATCAGGTGAACACGATCCAGAAGATGGCGACGAAGCGCGCGCTCGTCGCGGCCGTGCTCATCGCCGTCAACGCCTCGGAGTTTTTCACGCAGGACGTGGAAGACTTCCCCGCGCGCGCGCCGCGCGCCGCCGACGCGACGGCCGCGAAGGACGCGGCGCGCTTCGACGAGGGCGAATTGTTGGAGGGCGAAATCCTCGGCGTGTGCCACCTGCTCGGCGGCACGGAGGCGCAGCTGTCGGCGTGGCTCCTGAAACGTTACGCGGCCGCGCGGCTCGCGGAGCTGACGGCCGCGCAGAAGACGGAGCTGCTCGCGCTCCTCAACGAGAGGCTGGCGAAGCGCCGCGCGGCCTGATCCGGTTGACCCCTGAAACTCAGTCGAGCCGCTGTTCCAAGAGCCACGGCAGGAGTTGCGGCTCGGCGAGGACGTTGAGCCAGACGTTGTGGCCGACGCCCGCGTATTCGCTGTAGCGGACGCGGCTGCCTTCGATTGCCTTCAGGGCCTCGACCATCCGCCGCGACTCGCTGACCGGCACGACGCGATCTTCGGCCCCGTGGAAGACCCAGACGGGCGTCCGGCCCACGCCGCGCGCGACAGCGCCGAAGCGGTCGCCCGAACTGACGGGGCTGCCCCCGCAGATCGAGACGACGGCCGCGAACTTGCGCGGGTGCTGCGAGGCGAAGTGCCACGCGCCGAAGCCGCCCATCGAGACGCCGGCCAGATAGACGCGCCGCGCGTCGGCGTCGAACTCTTTGACGGTCTGGTCGAGCGCGCCCACGACCATCGCGTCCATCTCGCGCTCGTGCCAGAAGTGTTTGCGGTCGCACTGCGGCAGCAGCGCGATGGCGGGAAGCTGTTCGAGGTAGCGCCGCGCCATCGCGCCCGCCGCGCCGTCCGAGGGGACGAAGCCGCCCGCGCCGCGCTGGCCGATGCCGTGCAGGAAGACGATGACGGGCGCGTTCTTCTGTCCGCGCAGTTTCGCCGGGACGTAGAGTTGATAGCTGTAAGAGTTGCTGCCGACGGCGACGGTGCGCGTGAGCAGGCCCGCGTCGCCGCGCGCCTCGGCGTCGGGCGCGGGCGCGGTGTTGACGAGCGCGCCGAGCAGGAGCGGGAGTAGCGTGGTTAACATCTGCAAAGAAACCCTTCCTTGTCCGAGTCGAACTGCTTAGATGAAAACTTGCCTTGTCGGGATCGAACCGTGTCCGAGTCGAACTGTTTAGTAGCGCGCGCGCGGCGCGGCGGTTGTCCGCCAGTTTGTCGTCAAACGTCGTGGGCGGAGGCCGCCGGATCACTCGCCGCCGGCCGGCTTCGCGGGGCGGACGAGCGCGAGCAGGCGATCCGGGTAGTCGGTCATGATGCCGTCAACGCCGGCCTCGACGAGGCGGCGCATCGCGGCCTCGTCGTTGATCGTCCACGCGTGAACCTGAAGGTTGCGCTCGCGCGCGGCCGCGACGAACTCCGCCGTCACGACGCGCACGCCGCCCGCGTGCTCCGGGATTTGCAGCGCCTGCATCGCGGGGCTGAAGCTCTTGGCGAGCCCCGCCTGATACAGCGCCAGAAACTTGCTGGCCTCGACGGGGCCGGCCGCCGTCGCCACCTCCGGGCACGCGCGGCGGAACTCCTCGATCAGACCCTGCCGGAACGATCCGACCACGACCCGCTCCGTCATCCCGCGCTCGCGCAGCAAGCGGCACAGCCGCCCGACGGCTTGCGACGACTCGCCCTTCGGCTCGATGTTGAAGCGCGCGGCGGGCAATCGTTCGAAGACCTCGCGCAGCGTCGGGACGGTCAGCCCGCGCCCGCGGAACGGGAACGACTTGCCGCCGTCGGCAGTCCAGCGGTGGCCCGCGTCGAGCCGCTTGAGTTCCGCGACGGACTTCGCGGCGACCGATCCGGCCCCGTCGGTCGTCCGCTCCAAAGTCGGGTCGTGCATGACGACCAACTCGCCTTCGGCCGACGGGCGCACGTCAAGTTCAATCACGTCCGCGCCGAGTTCGAACGCGCGCTCGAAGGCGTGGAGCGTGTTTTCGGGCCACAGCCCCGCGCCGCCGCGGTGCGCGATGACGAGCGGGCGATTCGCGGCCAGCGCGCCCGCGAAGAACGGGTGCGCGCGCGCGGGCTCGCCCGCCGACCAAGCCAGCCCGCCGTAGAGTGCGCCCAGCATCACGAAACCGCAGAGCACGAGCGCCAGAAAAATTTTCGCGCGACGCCTGCCCGCCAACACCCTCCTCCTTCGCGGCAGTCAATCTTAGATGCTCGCCATCGCGCGGCGGAAGCCGGGGCGCGCGCGACAACTTTACGCTCCCGAACAGTTTAACCGGCGGCGCCCGCCCGGCCCGTTCGCCGCCAGCCGGCGAACCCCGCACGAGCCCGCAACGAATTCTTCATCAAATCACAATGAGCAATCGAACCGGACTTGTTTATCATGGCCCGCCACCGAAAAACCTGAAAAGCTCTCGGCAGCCCCCGCGCACTCTCCCGCCGACTGCCGCAGTCTCTAATTTTAATGTCGTCTTTCCCTGCCTCGATGTCTAACTCCCGTCTCAAAGCTCTGTGGCCGTGGGGCAGCGCGGGCGCGCGCGACGAGGGCGCGGCCGGCGG
>DATCVD010000210.1:0-4131 GCA_036567125.1 Pyrinomonadaceae bacterium
GGCCCCGGTCGCGCGCGCCGCGCGCCGACTCGCGCCCCGAGCCTCTTACCCGACCCTTCGATGACAGAGACGCCGCCAGACCCTCGCCCGGCCATCGCACGTTACGGCGTGGCCCTCGCCGCCGCCGCCGCCGCCTTCGCCGTCACCTACGCGGTGCAGGGCTTCGTCAACAACCGCCTCCCCTTCGCCTTCTTCTACGCGGCGGTCGTCGTCGCCACCTTCTACGGCGGGCTGCGGCCCGGCCTGCTGGCCGTCGCCGTGTCGGCCCTGCTCTCCGACTTCTTCTTCCTGCCGCCGGCCAGAGCGTTGACGCTCGACCCCGTCGGGCTGCTCCAACTCGTCGTCTTCCTGTTCGTCTCGCTGCTCGTCTGCGTCATGATCGAGCGGAGCCGGCGGGCCGAGGCCGGGAGAGAGCGGCTGCGCCGGAGCGAGCGCGCCGCGCAGGCCGCGACCGACGAGGCGCGCGCGCAGGCCGCCGGCATCCTGGAGAGCATCACCGACGGCTTCCTCGCCTTCGACCGCGACTGGCGCTTCACCTACGTCAACCGCGAGGGCGCGCGCACGCTCGGCCGCGCGGCCTCCGAACTCGTCGGCAGGAACCTCTGGCAGGAGTTCCCCGAACTCTCCGAGAGCAGCTTCGGCCGGCTCTACCGCCGCGCCGCCGAGGAGAACCGCCAGCTCGAACTCGAAGACTACTACCCGCCCCTCGACGCTTGGTTCCACGCCCGCGCCTACCCGAACCCGTCGGGGCTGTCGGTCTATTTCCACGACGTGACCGAGCGCCGCCGCGCCGACGAGATGCGCGCGCACCTCGCGTCCATCGTCGAGTCGTCCGACGACGTGATCATCGGCAAGACGCTCGAAGGCACAATCGTCAGTTGGAACAGGGCGGCCGAGCGCACCTACGGCTACACGGCCGGCGAGGCCGTGGGCCGCTCCGTCTCCATCCTCATCCCGGCCGACAGGCCGGACGAGTTGCCGCGGATCATGGAGCGGCTCGGGCGCGGCGAGGCCATCGACCACTACGAGACGGTGCGCGTGACGAAGGACGGCCGGCGCATCCACGTCTCGCTGACCATCTCGCCCATCCGCAACTCCGCCGGGGAGATCATCGGGGCCTCGACCATCGCGCGCGACATCTCCGAGATCAGGGAGGCCGCGGCCGAGCGCGAACAACTCCTCGCGCGCGAGCGGGAGGCGCGCGCCTCCTCCGAGGAGAGCGAGTCGCGCTACCGCTCGCTGGTTCAGGCCACGACCCAGATGGTCTGGTCGACGGACGCCGACGGGATGGTCGAGGACATGCCGGAGTGGCGCGCGATCACGGGCCAGACGCTTGAGGAAGTCCGCGGCCGCGGCTGGCTCGACGCCATCCACCCGGAGGATCGCGCGCGCGTCGCCGGGGTGTGGGACGCGGCCCTCGCCGCGCTCACGCTCTACGACGTCGAGTACCGCATCCGCTCCGCAGCGGGCGGCTACCGCCACGTCTCCGTGCGCGGCGTGCCCATCGTCGGCGCGGACGGACGGCTCAAGGAGTGGGTCGGCACGCTCACCGACGACACCGACCGCAAGCGCGCCGAGTCCGAGTTGCGCCGCGCCGCCGCCATCATCGAAAACTCCGACGACGCGATCATCAGCAAGAACCTCGAAGGCGTCATCATCAGTTGGAACAAGGCGGCCGAGCGCATCTACGGCTACACGTCGGAGGAGGCGGTCGGGCGCCCCGTCACGATGCTGATCCCGGCAGACCGCCCCGACGAGGAGCCGCACATCCTCGAACGGATCAGGCGCGGCGAGCGCATCGATCACTACGAGACGGTGCGCGTGACGAAGGACGGCCGGCTCATCGACGTGTCGCTCACCGTCTCGCCCGTGCGCGACGCCGCGGGGCGCATCACCGGCGCGTCCAAGATCGCGCGCGACATCACGGCCCGCCGCCGCGTCGAGCTGGAGCTGCGCGAGCAGGCCGAGATCATCGAGACGGTCAACCGCACGGGCCAGATGATCGCCGGCGAGCTGGACGTGCGCAAAGTCGTCCAGAGCGTGACGGACGCGGCCACGGAGCTGTCGGGCGCGCGCTTCGGCTCCTTCTTCTACAACGTGCTCGACGAGCGCGGCGCGTCCTACATGCTCTACACGCTCTCCGGCGTCCCGCGCTCGGCCTTCGAGCACTTCCCGATGCCGCGCGCCACAGACCTCTTCGGCCCGACCTTCCGCGGCGAGGGCACGATCCTCATCGGCGACGTGAAGAAAGACCCTCGGTTCGGGAACAACTCGCCCTACTACGGGATGCCCGAGGGCCACCTGCCGGTGACGAGCTACTTGGCCGTGCCGGTCATCTCGCGCTCCGGCGAGGTCTTGGGCGGGCTGTTCTTCGGCCACCCGGAGGCGGGCGTCTTCACCGAGCGCGCCGCGCGGATCATCGAGGGGCTGGCCGCGCAGGCCGCCGTCGCGCTCGACAACGCGCGCCTGTTCGAGGCGGCCGCGCGCGAGCGCCTGAAGGCCGAGGCCAGCGAGGAGCACTACCGCTTCCTCGCCGAGTCGATCCCGCAGATCGTCTGGACTTCCGACGCGGACGCGCGGCCCGACTACTACAACCAGCGCTGGTACGAGTACACGGGCCTCCCGCCGGGCGACATGTCAGACCTCGGCAGCTCCGGCGTCCTCCACCCGGAGGACTTGGCGGCCGCGCGCGGGCGCTGGGCCGAGGCGGCGGCCGCGGGCGCGACGTTCGAGTGCGAGTTGAGAATCCGCCGCGGCGCGGACGGCGACTACCGCTGGCACCTCGCGCGCGCCGTCCCGCTGCGCGACGCCGAGGGGCGCATCGTCAAGTGGTTCGGCACTTCGACCGACATCGACGACCGCAAGCGCGCCGAGGAGTCGCAGCGTTTCCTCGCCGAGGCGAGCGAAGTCTTGGTCAGCTCGCTCGACTACGAGGCGACGCTCGCGCGCCTCGCCCGCCTCGTCGTCCCGCGTCTGGCCGACTGGTGCTCCATCGACATGCTGACCGAGGATCGCGCCCTGCGCCGCGTCGCCGTCGCGCACGAAGACCCGGCGAAGACGGAACTCGCGCGCGAACTCGAACGGCGCTACCCGCCGAGCCTGAACGACCGGGAGGGCGTCGCCAAGGTGCTGCGGACGGGCGAGTCGGAGATTTACCCGAACGTGCCGGAAGAGCTGCTGGCGCTCGTCGCGCGCGACTCGGAGCACCTGAAACTTTTGCGCGAGCTGGGGCTGCGCTCCGCGCTCGTCGTGCCGCTCGCGGCGCAGGGGCACACCGTCGGCGCGATCACGCTCGTCGCGGCCGAGTCGGGCCGCCGCTACTCGCGCGCCGACCTGCCCTTCGTCGAAGACCTCGCGCACCGCGCCGCGCTCGCCATCGAGAACGCGCGCCTCTACCGCGAGGCGCAGGAGGTCAACCGCCTCAAGGACGAGTTCCTCGCCACGCTCTCGCACGAGCTGCGGACGCCGCTCACCGCCGTGCTCGGCTGGACGCGGCTGCTCGGCACGGGCCAGCTCGACGCCGAGACTTCAAAGCGCGCGATGGAGACCATCGAGCGCAACGCGCAGTCGCAGGTGCAGCTCATCGACGACATCCTCGACGTGTCGCGCATCATCCGCGGCAAGCTCCGCCTGAACGTCCGGCCCGTCGAACTCGCGCCCGTCATCGAGTCGGCCGTCGACTCAGTCCGCCCGGCGGCCGAGGCCAAAGGCATCCGCCTGCAAGTCGTGCTCGACCGGCAGGCCGGCCCCGTGTCGGGCGACCCCGACCGCTTGCAGCAGGTGGTCTGGAACCTGCTCTCGAACGCCATCAAGTTCACGCCGAAGGAGGGGCGCGTGCAGGTTCTCCTCGCGCGCGTCGATTCCCAGCTTGAGGTGACGATCAGCGACACGGGGCAGGGCATCGCGCCGAGCTTTCTGCCCTACGTCTTCGACCGCTTCCGCCAAGCCGACCCGACGACGACGCGCACGCACGGCGGGTTAGGGCTCGGCCTCGCAATCGTCCGCCACTTGGTCGAGCTGCACGGCGGGTCGGTGCGCGCCGAGAGCGCGGGCGAGGGCTCCGGCTCGACCTTCCGCGTGCTCCTCCCGCTGCTCGCCATGCACCCGGCCGAGTCGCCGAAGGCCGAGCAG
>DATCVD010000211.1:0-4681 GCA_036567125.1 Pyrinomonadaceae bacterium
GGTGTTTGGAGGGCGGCTGGCCTGCGTGAAAGGATCGAATAGTTTCTGCCGGAGGTTCTGCCGAATGCGGCGGCTGCGATCCTCGAAGATCACCTCGGCCCTGTTCCGCCTCCTGACGCACAGGACGTTTATTCCCGGTTCGACGTCACGGGGCGTCTCCTTCTTGCGCTGCACCATCCACTGAAGGATGCGCAGCGACGACAGCCAGAAGTCGTCCTCCGCCATCGCCACCTTGCCTCCGACGCCGGCCGCCGCCTCGGCCGTCTCGCTCTCCGCCTCCCGCACCTCGAAACTGAAGCCCGTCGATAGTTCTCTGAACTGCAACCTGATTTCGCCCCAAGCGTCGCTGATCACCTCCTTTAGCCGGCCGAACTCTATCTCCGACTCGCCGCCGTCGCCGCCGCCCGGGTACGGGCCGCCCTGTTCGCGCTCAAGCGGGAGCAGCAGGTCGCCCGTCGCGCGCAGGTCTTCGGCGAGCGACTTCAGCCTCTGGAAGGAGGTCGTCGAGGGGGCGATCTCGTCGTCCTCGACCGCGTCGGCGAGGATCGCGAGCTGCTCCTGCCCGACGTAGAGGCAGAATTTCGACGCCTCGCGCAGCACCGTCTTCTTCCTCGTGTTCAGCTCCGTGAGTTCCGAGAGAATAACCAGCAGGTGTTCGAGGACGGCCGGGCGGAAATACTGCGCGAGGATGCGCGCCAGATCTTCGGCGCTCTCGTTGAGCGCCGGCTTGTACTCCTGAACGATCCCCAGCGTGAGGTGGATGTTGCGGCTGATCGACAGCGGGAGGAAGGCCGCGCCGTGCAGCTTCCGGTAGACCTCCTGCGTGGAGGGCGAGACCTCCCCCAGCTGGCCGCTATCGACCACGAACGGCTCGGAGGCGTTGGCCCGCCCGTAGGTCACCGCCTGTATGTAGTCGTAGAGCGGGAGCGCGCCGCGCGGCACGTCGGCGCTGCCGACGCAGTTCTGGGTCTGGCCGCGTTCGGTCAGCAGGATGAGGAACGGCGCGCCGAGGCAGGACTCAAACTCCGGCGCGAGAATCTCCCGGCAGAACATGCTGATGGCCTCGCCGCGCGTCCGGCTGCGGCTGGCGATCTCGCGGATGTGTTTCAGGGCGTCGGGCCGCTCGACGCTGAGCGCGCGCCGGAGCGCCAGTGCCCGGACGTGCTGCACGACGTGCTCGAAAGTGTCGCTCCCCTTGGAGAGGTAGGCCGCGACGCCGAGATCGAGCGCCATCTGGTAGTAGTCGAGCCGCTGGAGGCCCGACAGGATGAGGAACTCGGGGGGCCACGCCCTCATCGCGTCGCGTATCTCCTTGCCGAGGTGGGCGCCCGTCAAGGACAGCTTGTTGTTCTTATCCAGCCTCATGTCGAGTAAGACGACGTCGACGTCCCCCATCTCGGGGAATCTCTTTCTCGTCTCCTCCGGGTCTTCGGCTTCCGTGACGGTAAAGCCCCTGTTCCGTAGCATCTTCACTATTACGTCCCTCTGCCCGTCATCGTCCTCGACGACGAGCACGCTCTTCTCTCTCATCGCGCGCCCTCCTGATTGTGCTTGGGGAAAGTGATGGTGAACATGGTCTTGCCGGGATGCCAGTCGGTCACCGCGATGGACGCCCCGTGATCGGTTAGTAGTTTGCGGACGAGGTGGAGGCCCCACCCGCCAGACTTTTCCTTCGTCGTGACGCCGATCTTGAAAATGCTGTCGGGCGGGTGCAGCTGGATGCCCGGCCCCGTGTCGCTGACGCGGCAGACGACCGAGTCCCCGTTCTCCTCCGCCTCGATGACGATCCTGCCCTTCGACCCGATGGCGTCCTTGGCGTTGTCGATCAGGTTGATGAAGGTCAGGACGACGACGTAGAGCGGGACGTCAACTATGAGGCCCCCACTGACGCGTTCGGCCACGCTGATCTGCTGCGACATCAGCCCCGATCGGTAGAGGGCCATCGCCTGATCCTTCGCCTTCCTCAGTTGGCACGGGCAGCTGTCATCGATCCTCGTCAGGTCGGTTAAGCCTTCGAGCACCTTGAGGCCCTGCTCCACCTTCTCCTTCATCTGGCGGAGCCGCTGGGTCGGCTCCTGCCCCACGTGCAGAGCGCCTTGGTTGATGTCTTCGAGCATGCTGACCACGTGGGCGAGCTGATCCCTGACCATGTTCTTCAGGGTGTGGGGGATTGAGCCGGTGATGTAAGTGACGGCGGCCAGCCCGGTGCTGCGCGCGGCTTCCAGCTGAAGCTCTTCGAGGTCGAGGGCGGCGGTGAACCGCACCAGCGCGCCGTCGGCCACCTGCGCGAGGTTTTCCAGAAACGACTTCCACGGCGAGGCGAAGGCCAGCTCCGCGCCGAAGCCGCGGCGCGAGGCCCCGAACCAGATGTGCCGCTCCGACGGCAGGTAGATGCCGATCACGTGCTCCGTCTGGCGCGTCAGCTCGCACTGTTCGTCGGGCGGCCCTTTGATGTCGTCGGCGGGCCAGTGCGCCAGCTCCGTCGAGTCGCCGTGCTTCGCGCGCAGCCGCTCGACGAGGGCCACGGCCGCCGGGTCGCCCAGCAGCCCGGCGCCCCCCTCCTCACTGGCGACGGCCCACAGCAGCCCCGCCTGCCGCGCCGTCTCCTCGACATCGGCGCGCCACTTCGTGATGCTGAACTGCTCCTTATTCAGCGTCAGCGCCAGTTCCTTGAGGAGGTGGGCGAAGTAGTCGCGGGCGAAGTCGAAGAAGGCATCGACGGTGAACGAGGCGACAGTCTTGCGGTGCAGGTAGTTGGTGCTAAGAACCGGCTTGACCTGCGTGTCCTTGTCCCTCCAGACGGTCAGGAAGATGTCGCCCACCTCGTACTCTTTCCTGTCGAGGCTCTTCACCTTGAGCCTGCTCGGCAGCAGCTTGAGGTAGCCGTTCGTCGGCACTTCGATGTCCTCCGGGAGGTCGTCGTAATCACGCCCCCCGGCCGCCTCCTTGACGATGCCCTTAATCCTCTCGAACGCCGGCTTGTCCGCCGAGAAGACGGGGTCGAGCGATTCGAAGCCGAAGTCGATGTTCAGCCTCGCCACGACCGGCGAGAGAATGTCCTGAAGGATGTTCGAGAGACGTTCGGCGGCCTCGCGCGGCGGGTACATCTTCTCGTCGGCTTGGAACCGGGTGAACTCGAAGCTGAACTTGTCCAACGCTGCCAGCTCGCGGAACGACTGGATGGAGAGTGAGGCCAAGCCCGCCGTGTCGCGCAGCAGCAGGCGGGCAAGGTCGTTGAACTTGCCCCGCCGCTTCTCGACCTTCAGGCAGCCGACGACAGCGCCGTGGTAGATGACCGGCACGACGAGCAGCGCGTTCTTGGTGCTCAGCTCCGCCTCCACGTCCGGCGGGAGCTCGCGCTGCCCGTTGCCGCCGGACTGCCGCGCGCCCCTCGACCGGAAGAGGCTTAACACGCCGCGGGCCGCCCGGCGAGGCGGGTGGCTCAGCGGCAAGCCGGTCTCGACGCACCAGCGGATCACGGCCTCCGCCTTCGGGTGAGTCTCCGTCTCGGCCCGCAGGAGCTTAACCACCGTCCTCTCGCGCTTGGGCCTGCTGGCCGCATCCCGAGTCCACTCGAAGGACGCGACCCGCTCGCTCTCGCCGCCGGGCGCGACGCCTTCCGGCAGCTTCTCCAAGCCCGGCAGCTTGATGGAGAGATCCACAAGCTCCGCGTGCAGCATCTTGCCGATGACGCCGACCAGCCCCTTGTAGGAAGAGGTGAACTCGACCCTCCCGTTGATCACCCCGCTGATCGCCTTCCGCCAGCTCTTGAACGTGCTCAACTGGCGGACGAGAATCACGTAGACGTTAAAGAAGAGGAGGAACTTGAGCACCGTGGCGGCGCCGAAGGCGTTGAAGTCGAAGAAACTTACTTTGGCGGCCGGCGAGTCGTAGCGGGGGATGAAGGAGTCGCCCCAAGTCGTCTGGGCCAGCAGCGGGTGCAGCCCGTAGGCCACCTGCACCAGCGCGTAGGCGAAGGCGATCAGCATCGCAAAAATGGTCTTCGGGTGCCACCGCTTGATGGAGACGTAGTTGGCGCTCGCGATCCCCAGCTCGACGAGGCAGTAGGCGGAGAACACCGCGTCGGGCAGCCTCACGAAGTTGAGGGCGGGGTACGCCTGCGCCAGCCCCGGCCGGTAAAAGTCCAGCGCCGAAACGAGCGAGACACCGGCGACCACCCAAGCCCACGTCGGTATCAGCCTGCTGTCGTCCGACAGGTGACGCGCCGCGACCAGCGCGCGCGCCGTGGCGAGGAACAGCAGGTTGTTCGCGCACGAACAAAGCGCGACCAGCACGGCCTTGAATCCGTCCCAGCCCTTAAGCCCCTCCGGCGGCAGCCACGCCAGCCGGGGGTGATAAGCGGCCGAGAGGAGGAACGGGACCCCGTACTGGACGGTGAAGACGACGAAGGCGAGGCCGAACCACTTGGCCCACTTCGAGGGCACGACCCGGTTGTGCAGGGCGAGCAGAATGAGGGCGCAGAAGAAGGCCGTCGACGATGAGAACAGGTAGACGACCGTGTAGTGATCGCTGACCCACCCCGAGACGAAGATGCTCATTTTCTGCGCAAGCTGCACAAGCTGTGAGAAGGCTTCCACAGTCCTTACCCCTCCTTTAGCCATTCGCGGCTGTCCGGCGCGAAGCCCCAGCGGGACAGAGTGGCGGGCGCGCCGTCCCGCCA
>DATCVD010000212.1:0-4151 GCA_036567125.1 Pyrinomonadaceae bacterium
AACGGCCGGCGGCGCTGGCGCGCGAGAACGCCGGCAAGTCAGAGGATCAGTTGGTCGCCGAAGCCTTGGCCGAGGCGATCCGCGGCGCGCTCCGCGCGCCCGCGGCCGGCGAGACGCGCGCGCGCGGCGTGCTCGTCAAAGTGGATTGCGCGCCGAAAGGGTTGGTCTTCCACGTCAGGGCCGGCCGCCGCGCGCTGCGCCTCCACGCCGCGAGCTTCGACAAGCTACACATCATGGCCTTCACGGCCGAGGCCGGCGGCGAGATCACGTGCGGCGAGCGCAGGCCCGAAAGCCAAGTCGTCATCACCTACCGGCCGAAGGCTGACGCGAAGGCGAAGACCGACGGCTCGCTCGCGGCCGTCGAGTTCGTGCCGGCCGACTTTCAACTCAAAGCGTCGGCGGCGACCACGCGGCCCGCCGCCCGCCAACGCTAACCGTCACCCTTCGACGCGGGGACAAGGATCACCGACATGAAAGATCGCAACTGGCACGGCGGCCGCAACGCGCACGCCGCACGCGCACGCCCCGCGCGGCGCGCGACTCTCATCGCGCTCTTACTCTGCCTCGTCGCCCCCGCGCCCGCCTCCGCGCAGAGTCAGCAACAGCCGGCGCGGGAGCGCGGCATCGGGGTGGCGGTCGAGAAGCGCCAGCAGTCGCAGGCCGCGGCCGCGCCGGTCAGTTCCCTGCCCAGCCGGCAGAAGCGTTACGCGCTCGTCATCGGCATCGACCAGTACGCCGACCCGCAGGTGTCGGGCCTCAACGCCGCGTCGAACGACGCGCGCCTGCTCGCCGACGCCTTGGTGCGCTACAGTGGCTTCCCCGCCGATCAAGTCCTGCTGCTCACCTCGAACCGCTCGTCCGACTGGCAGCCGACGCGCGGCAACATCCTGCGCAAGCTCTCGAACCTCGCGGGCGTCGTGCCGAAGGACGGGCTGCTCCTCTTCTCCTTCGCCGGCCACGGCATCGAGCGCAACAATCAGGCGTTCCTCCTGCCCTCGGACGCGCAGGTGAGCGACGACGTGAACCTGCTGGAGCAGACCGCGATCAACGTCGTGCAGATCAAAGACTGGATACGCAAGACGGGCGTCGGGCAAGTGCTGCTGTTCCTCGACGCCTGCCGCAACGATCCGACGGCCGGGCGCGCCGCGGCCGACAACCCGCTCACCAAGACCTACACGCAGGCCTTCAACTTCGACTGGCGCAACCGCGAGGTGCAGGCGTTCGCCACCGTCTACGCGACCGAGATCGGCCGCCGCGCCTACGAGCGGCGCACGCCGCGCAACGGCTACTTCACGCTCGCGCTCGTCGAGGGGCTGCGCGGCGGCGCGGCCAACGAGCGCGGCGAGGTGACGCTCGCCTCGTTAGTCGATCACCTGCAATCGACCGTGACCAGTCAGGTGCGGCTCGACCTCGGGCAGGGCCGCGAGCAGAAGCCGTTCGCCGAGATCGGCGGCTACCGCGCCAGCGACTTGGTGCTCTCCGTCAAAGACCCTTCGGCCGCCGCCGCCGCGCAGCGCATGGAGCAGCAGTTGGCGTCGGAAGTGCCCGCGGCCCAAGCGGCGCCGGTGACGACGGTCGCCCCCCCGCAGGTGACGGCCATGGGCCGCGCCGAGATGCTGCCATCCGAGGGCGGCCTCGCTGGCACGACTTGGACGGGCACCAGCCCTGAGATACTTGACGGCGAGTACGCCATCGAATTCCTCATGGACGGGCAGCTCAGCTACAGCTTCAACCGGATCAGGAACGGTAAGATGGAGCGCGCGGCGATCAAGGGGAAGTGGCGGCAGGTCGAGAGCTTCGTGCACATGACCATCGGCTCGCACTCGATCATGGAAGGCAAGCTTGACGGCGGCATCATCCGGGGCACGCTCACCAACGTGGACGGCGTCAAGCGCGACTTCGTGCTGCTCAAGAAGTCGCCTTGACGGGCGCGCGCGGCCGAGACGGCGGCCGAGAGGCAGGCACAAACAAGCGCGGCGGCGTTCGGTGAAGAACGCCGCCGCGCTTCGTTAGTCATCTCTAACTTTACGCCTGCTCGCGCGCGCCCTCGTCCGCCGCCGCGCGGTCGGTCGGCGGCAACTCCCGCGCCTCCCCATCGCCTTCGAGCTGGCGCTGGCGGTGCACCGAGCCGTCCGAGTCGAAGATGTAGGCCGACGGCGCTTCGCGCATGATGATGTCCTGCAAACGCATCAGCCCGTAGAGCAGCGCCTCCGGGCGCGGCGGGCAGCCGGGGATGTACACGTCCACCGGGATGACGCGATCCACGCCCTGCATCGTCGAGTAGGAGTCGAACGGCCCGCCGGTCGAGGCGCACGCGCCCATCGCGATGGCCCACTTCGGCTCGGGCATCTGATCGTACACGCGGCGCACGACCGGCCCCATCTTGAGCGTCACCGTCCCGGCGATGATGATCAGATCGCTCTGCCGCGGCGAGGGGCGGAACACGCCCGCGCCGAAGCGGTCGATGTCGAAGCGGCCCGCGCCCGTCGCGATCATCTCGATGGCGCAGCACGCCAGCCCGAACGTCATCGGCCACAGCGCCGACTTCCGGCCCCAGTTCACCAGCCCCCGCACCGGCTTCGTGTCCATCACCGGCGCGGCCACGTTCCGCCGCAGCGCGTTGAAGATCGAGTCGACGGTGGTTAGGACGATTCCTTCTTGGTGTTCAGCCATGATTAGCTATTAGCTACTAGCTGTTAGCTGTTAGCTTTCAGCCTGTTGATGAAAGCGGTCAGCATTCGTTTGAGTTCGTTGACTTCGCCGTTGAGCTTGCCGTAGTCGGCGTGGCTCAGATATTTCAGATCGTGCGCGAGTAGCAGGTGATACTCGACCTCGCTAGCCGAGCCGGCTGCGATAACGAGGAAGCGCGCGAGTTCCGCGTCGCCTGTCCTCCCGCGGCCCTCCGCGATATTAGCCGGGATCGAAGCACAGGCCCGCCGCAACTGGCTTGTCAGCCCGAACGTCTCGTCCCTCGGAAAATCTTTCGTGACGCCATACACCGCCAGCGTCAACGCGTGCGCCCTACTCCAAGCTGTGAGGCTCTTGAAGTCTTTCACGGCCACCGCCTTACTTTTTTGTCTTAGCTAACAGCTAACAGCTAACAGTTCAATCACGCCCATTCCAGCGCGCCCTTGCGCCACGCGTAGTAGTAGCCGACGACGAGGATGCCGATGAAGACGAGCATCTCGACGAGGGCGAACTTGGTGAAGGAGAAGTCGTCGCCCATGTAGATAACGGCCCACGGGAGCAGGAAGATGGTCTCCACGTCGAAGACGAGGAAGAGCATGGCGACGATGTAGTAGCGCACCGTGAAGCGGTCGTGCGCCTCGGTCGTCGGGTCGATGCCGCACTCGTAGGGGCGCATCTTCGCCTCGCCGTACTTGTTCGGCCTGAGCAGCCGGCCCAAGACGATGGGCAGCACGGGGAAGGCAACGGCGAAGAGGAAGAAGATCATCACCGGCCAGTAGGCGGTGACCGGGCCGTCGATGCCGGCGGCCGCCGCGGTCGCGGCGTCGGCGGCCTCCGTCGCTTGGAAGAGTGCGAGGCTCAGCATGATTTTCAGTTGAAACTTGCGGCGCGGGCGGTCGGACTCTCCGGAACACGCGCAATATAAGCGCGGCGGCGCGCGGCTGTCAACAAACTCGTCAATCGTGAATCGTAAATAGTGAATAGATTCAGAGACCGCGAGTCGTGAGCCTTCGCACCGCGAACCGACTCAAGCGGTTCTCATCTATTTACGATTTACGATTCACGATTGACGGTTCACGACTCTTCCTCGTGCGCGCCGCGGCCGGCGAGTTGGGCGACGGCGTGGGCGAGGACGGGTCGGATCACTTCGAAGCACTCGCGGACGGCGCGCGGCGAGCCGGGCAGGTTAACGATGAGCGTGCCGGAGCGCGTGCCGCAGACGCCGCGCGAGAGCATCGCGGCCGGCGTCTGCTTCAAGGTCTCGGCGCGCATCGCCTCGCTGATGCCGGGCGCTTCGCGCTCGATGACGGAGCGCGTCGCCTCCGGCGTGTTGTCGCGCGGCGCGAGGCCCGTGCCGCCGGTCGTCACGACGAGGTTCACCTCGCGGCGGTCGGCCGCCACGAGGGAACCCGGCTGGGTCTTGGCCCAGCTCTTCATCTCCGCCGCCGCGGCCACCACGGCCC
>DATCVD010000213.1:0-2391 GCA_036567125.1 Pyrinomonadaceae bacterium
GAGAGAGGAACAAATGATGAAAAGGATTTTTTACAACACGTTTCTCGTTTTCACCTTGCTGCTCGTCGCGGGCGTGCTGGCGGCGGGCGTCGCGCGGGGCATCCGCGCGGCGCGCGCCGCGGCGAGCGGCGCGGCTTCGCGGCCGCACGCTCTGGTCGCGCGCGGCCGCAGAGTCGGGTCGCTAGTCAGCCGCCACAGCTTGTGACGACACGCAGACGGCCGCGCGGGTCAACGCGCGGCCGATGCGGCAGACCTCAAACCCAAACATAAAACGAAGGAGCACGACGAACAATGATTAAGAACTTCCTGCGCGACGAAACCGGTCTGGAACTCTCCGAGTACGCCGTCGCCGCTGCCCTCGTGGCGCTGGCCGTCATCACCGCCTTCACCACGCTCGGCACCAACATCGGCGCCAAGATCACGAACCTCGCCGGCAAAATCGGCTCGTAACCGTCACCCCACCCCAACGACCTACGAAGGAGCAAGAGAGACATGATCAAGAAATTCATGCAGGACGAGACCGGCCTTGAGTTGTCGGAGTACGCGGTCGCCGCCGCGCTCGTCGCGCTGGCCGTCATCACGGCCTTCACGACGCTGGGCGGCAACATCGGCTCGAAGATCAACAACCTCGCCGGCAAAATCTCGACCACCCCGTAACTCGGGCAAGACACAGGAGGAGCAGGCGAGATGTTGAAGAAATTCCTCAGGGACGAGACGGGGCTGGAGCTGTCGGAGTACGCGGTGGCGGCGGCGCTCGTCGCGCTGGCGGTCATCACGGCCTTCACCACGCTCGGCACCAACATCGGGACGAAGATCAACGATCTCGGATCGAAGATCAACACACCCTGACCCGACGGCAGGGTAGGGGGGCGCGGCGCGGCGCACGCACCGCACACGCGAGCCGCCGCGCACGCGCCCCCCGAAACTTTTTCACCCGCACGACCCGGACAAAAGCATTCGACGCAGAGAAGCCCGCCCGGTAAGAGTCAGGACTTTCAATCTGGTTTGGCTAACGGCTAACAGCTAACCGCTAACAGCTACTTAAATGTTCGACACACTGACCATCGTCAACTACGCGCTGCTGGTGCCGCTCGCGGCGCTCATCACCTACTACGACGCGCGCTACCGGCGCATCCCGAACGCCTTCGTGCTGGCGACGCTCGTCGCCGGCCTCACGATGAACGCCGCGCTCGGCGGCTGGCAGGGCCTGCTCTCCAGCGCGGGCGGCTGCCTCGCCGCGTTCTGCCTGATGCTGCTGCTGCACGTCTTCGGCGCGATGGGCGCGGGCGACGTGAAGCTGTTCGCGGCCATCGGCTCGGTCATCGGCTCGGCGCTCGTCGTGCCGACGTTCCTCGTCGTGCTGCTGACGGGCGGCGCGCTCGCCGTCGTCACGATGGTGCGCGGCGGCTTCGCGCGCGAGACGCTGTGGCGCGTCGCGCAGATCTTCGTCGGGCTGCTGCCGGGCTGGGAGCTGCCGCGCTTCTCGGTCCCGGCCGAGCGCGCGAAAACGATCCCCTACGGCGTGGCGATCACCTTCGGCAGCCTGATCTCGCTCGCGATCTTCCGCGCGTGAACGTGCGCGCCGGCCTTTCCCTGAAACCCTCGGACGGGAGTTTGAAGCCATGAGGAATAAACGTCTTGTGTTCGTGATGGGCGGCGCGGTGGTGTTCGGCCTCGTCGCGGCCGTGTCTGTGAGCCGGTACCTGTCGAGCGCGCAGGCTTACACGAAGAACCTGTCGAGCGTCGTCGTGGCGAAGGTCGCCGTCCAGCCGGGCGAGAAGCTGATCGCCGAGCAGCTCGAAGTCGTGCAGTTCCCGCGCGGGGCCGCGCCCGACGGCGTGTTCGAGTCGCCGGAGAAGCTGGTCGGCCGCGTCGCGGTCGTCGCGGTCGCGGCGCGCGAGCCGTTCACCGAGTTCAAGCTCGCGGCCGAAGGCTCGGCCGGCGGGCTCTCCGCCATGATCCCGGAAGGCTACCGCGCGATGACCGTCAAGGTCGACGACGTGGTCGGCGTCTCCGGCTTCGTGCTGCCGGGCGCGCTCGTCGACATCGTCGTCGTGATCAACCCGGTCGAGAACGGCATGGGGCAGAACCCGATCTCGAAGATCGTCTTGCAGAACATCAAGGTGCTCGCCAACGGGCAGAACATCGACAAGCCGCAGAACGAGCGCGAGGCCGAGGCCGTGAAGGCCGTGACGCTTCAGGTGACGCCGGAGCAGGCCGAGAAGCTGGCGCTGGCCTCGACCGAGGGCAAGCTGCAACTCGTGATGCGCAACGGCGTCGATCAGGGCGACGAGCAGACGCAGGGCGTCGACAAGCGCCGCCTGCTCGGCGGCGAGCACGCCGTGCCCGCCCCGTCGCCCGGCGCGATGAAGAGCGAGCAAGCGCCGAGGC
>DATCVD010000214.1:0-14799 GCA_036567125.1 Pyrinomonadaceae bacterium
GCGCGAGGCGGCCGTGCCCGTCGCCGTCGGAGGGGTGCGTGGGCGCGGGCGTGCGCGGCAGGAAGAGGGTGAACGTGCTGCCCTCGCCGGGCGTGCTGTGGACGCGGATCTCGCCGCCCAAGAGCCGCGCGATCTCGCGGCTGATCGAGAGGCCCAGCCCCGTCCCGCCGTACTTGCGCGAGGTCGTGCCGTCGGCCTGCTGGAACGCCTCGAAGATGATGCGCTGCTTGTCGGGCGCGATGCCGATCCCCGTGTCGACGACCGAGAAGGCGACGACCTCCTCGGCGCGGTTCAGGGCCTCGTGCTGGAAGCGCCCGCGCGCCGCCGCGACCGGCTCGACGCGCAGCGTGACGCGCCCCGCCTCCGTGAACTTGAAGGCGTTCGAGAGCAGGTTTTTTAAGACCTGCTGCAGACGCTTCTCGTCCGTCCGCATCGCGCGGCCGAGGCCGTCGGCCTGCTCGATGACGAACTCCAAGCCCTTGTCGTCGGCCACCTGCCGGAAGCTGCGGTCGAGCCGCTCGACCACGTCGGCGAACGCGACCTCGCCCACGTCGATCGCCATCATGCCCGACTCGATCTTCGAGAGATCGAGGATGTCGTTGATGAGCGTCAGCAAGTCGGCCCCCGAAGAGTGGATCGTCTCGGCGAACTGCACCTGCTTCGGCGTCAGGTTCCGCTCCGCGTTCTCGGAGAGCTGGCGCGAGAGGATGAGCATGGAGTTCAGGGGCGTGCGCAGCTCGTGCGACATGTTGGCGAGGAACTCCGACTTGTACTTGCTGGTCAGGGCCAGCTGCTCGGCCTTCTCCTCCATCGCCCAGCGCGCCTCCTCGACCTCGCGGTTCTTCGCCTCGACCTCGTCCTTCTGCTTCGCCAGCAGCGTCGCCTTCTCCTGCAACTCCTCGTTCGTCTGCTGCAACTCCTCCTGCTGGTTCTTGAGCAACTCCTCGGACTTGCGCAGCGACTCGGCCTGCCGCTCCAGCTGCTCGTTCTTCTTCTTCAACTCGTCCTGCTGCGACTGTAGCTCGGCCGCCAGAGCCTGCGACTGTTGCAGCAGTTGCTCGGTGCGCGTGTTGGCCTCGATGGTGTTCAGGACGATGCCGATGGACTCGGTCAGCTGATCGAGGAAGGTGACGTGCGTGTCGTTGAAGCTGTTGAAGGAGGCCAGCTCGATGACGGCCTTGACCTCCTCTTCGAACAGCACGGGGAGCACCACGATGTTGCGCGGCGGGGCCTCGCCGAGTCCCGAGCTGATGCTGACGTAGTCGGTCGGCACGTTCGTCAGCAGTATCTTCTCGCGCTCCAAGACGCACTGGCCGACCAGCCCCTCGCCGGGCCGGAACTCGTTCGACAGGTTCTTGCGCTCGCTGTAGGCGTAGCTGCCGAGCAGTCGCATCGCCGGGCCGCTGCCGTTGTTCGAGTGGTTGACGTAGAAGACGCCGTGCTGCGCGCCCACGAGCGGCGCGAGTTCCGAGAGCACCATCCGCGAGACGGTGACCATGTCGCGCTGCCCTTGCAGCATGCGGGTGAAGCGCGCGAGGTTGGTCTTGAGCCAGTCCTGCTCGGTGTTCTTCTGCGTGGTCTCGCGCAGGTTGACGATCATCTCGTTGATGTTGTCCTTGAGCGAGGCCACCTCGCCCTCCGCCTCGACCGTGATGGAGCGCGTGAGGTCGCCCTTCGTCACGGCGGTCGAGACCTCGGCGATGGCGCGCACCTGCGTGGTCAGGTTGGCGGCCAGCCCGTTGACGTTGTCGGTCAGGTCGCGCCACGTGCCGGCCGCGCCGGGGACGTGCGCTTGGCCCCCGAGCTTGCCCTCGACGCCCACCTCGCGCGCGACGGTCGTCACCTGATCGGCGAAGGTGGCGAGCGTCTCGGTCATGCTGTTGATCGTGTCGGCCAGTTCCGCGATCTCGCCCTTCGCCTCGACCGTCAGCTTGCGCTTCAAGTCGCCGTTCGCCACGGCCGTGACGACCTTCGCAATGCCGCGCACCTGACTCGTCAGGTTGCCGGCCATCGAGTTGACGTTATCCGTCAAGTCCTTCCACGTCCCGGCGACGCCCCTGACCTCCGCCTGCCCGCCGAGCTTGCCCTCCGTGCCCACCTCGCGCGCCACGCGCGTCACCTCCGACGCGAACGAGTTCAACTGATCGACCATCGTGTTGATGGTGTTCTTGAGTTCTAAAATCTCGCCCTTAACGTCCACCGTGATCTTCTTCGACAGGTCACCGTTCGCAACGGCCGTCGTCACGTCCGCGATGTTCCTCACCTGCGCGGTGAGGTTGCCGGCCATGAAGTTCACGTTGTCGGTCAGGTCTTTCCACGTCCCGGCGACCCCGCGCACCTCGGCCTGCCCGCCGAGCTTGCCCTCCGTTCCGACCTCGCGCGCCACGCGCGTCACCTCGGAGGCGAACGAGTTGAGTTGATCGACCATCGTGTTGATCGTGTCTTTCAGCTCCAGAATCTCGCCCTGCACGTGTACCGTGATCTTCTTCGACAGGTCGCCGTTCGCAACGGCCGTCGTGACCTCTGCGATGTTGCGCACTTGCCCGGTCAGGTTGCCGGCCATCGAGTTGACGTTGTCGGTCAGGTCTTTCCAAGTGCCGGCCACGTCGGGCACTTGCGCCTGCCCGCCGAGCTTCCCTTCCGTGCCCACCTCGCGCGCCACCCTCGTCACTTCCGACGCGAACGAACTGAGTTGATCGACCATCGTGTTGATCGTGTTCTTCAACTCAAGGATTTCGCCCTTAACATCGACCGTGATCTTCTTGGAGAGATCGCCGTTCGCAACGGCGGTCGTCACGTCCGCGATGTTGCGGACTTGGGCGGTTAAGTTGCCCGCCATCGAGTTAACGCTGTCGGTCAGGTCTTTCCACGTCCCGGCGACCCCGCGCACCTCGGCCTGCCCGCCGAGCTTGCCCTCCGTGCCCACCTCCCTTGCGACACGGGTCACTTCGGAGGCGAAGCCGTTCAACTGATCGACCATCGTGTTGATGGTGTTCTTGAGTTCGAGGATTTCGCCTTTTACATCGACCGTAATCTTCTTCGACAGGTCGCCGTTAGCAACTGCCGTCGTGACCTCTGCGATGTTGCGCACCTGACTCGTCAGGTTGCCGGCCATCGAGTTGACGCTGTCGGTCAAGTCCTTCCAAGTGCCGGCGACGCCCCGGACTTCCGCCTGCCCTCCGAGCTTGCCCTCCGTGCCCACCTCGCGCGCCACGCGCGTGACCTCGGAGGCGAAGCCGTTGAGCTGATCGACCATCGTGTTGATCGTGTCTTTCAGCTCCAGAATCTCGCCCTTGACGTTGACGGTGATCTTCTTGGAGAGGTCGCCGTTGGCGACCGCCGTCGTGACCTCTGCGATGTTGCGCACTTGGCCCGTCAGGTTACCCGCCATCGAGTTGACGCTGTCGGTCAGGTCTTTCCAAGTGCCGGCCACGCCGGTCACCTGCGCCTGCCCGCCGAGCTTGCCTTCCGTGCCGACCTCGCGCGCCACGCGCGTGACCTCGGAGGCGAACGAGTTGAGTTGATCGACCATCGTGTTGATGGTGTTCTTGAGTTCTAAAATCTCGCCCTTAACGTCGACCGTGATCTTCTTGGAGAGATCGCCGTTGGCGACCGCGGTCGTCACGTCCGCGATGTTGCGCACTTGGCCCGTCAGGTTGCCGGCCATCGAGTTGACGCTGTCGGTGAGGTCTTTCCAGACGCCGGCCACGCCGCGCACGTCGGCCTGCCCGCCGAGCTTGCCTTCCGAGCCGACTTCGCGCGCGACGCGCGTCACTTCGGAGGCGAAGGAGTTCAACTGATCGACCATCGTGTTGATGGTGTTCTTGAGTTCGAGAATCTCCCCTTTTACATCGACGGTGATCTTCTTCGACAGGTCGCCATTCGCCACGGCCGTCGTCACGTCCGCGATGTTCCTCACCTGCGCGGTGAGATTGCCGGCCATCGAGTTGACGCTGTCCGTCAAGTCCTTCCACGTCCCGGCGACGCCTTTGACCTTGGCCTCGCCGCCGAGCTTGCCCTCCGTGCCCACCTCGCGCGCGACGCGCGTCACCTCGGAGGCGAAGGAGCTGAGCTGATCGACCATCGAGTTGACGATCTTGACCGAGCGCAGGAACTCGCCCTTCAGCGGCCGGCCCTCGACGTCCAAGGCCATCCGCTGCGAGAGGTCGCCGTTGGCGACGGCCCCGATGACGCGCGCCATCTCGCTCGTCGGCCGCGCCATGTCGTCCATCAGATCGTTGACCGAGTCGACCAGACTCTCCCAAGAGCCGGCCGCCGCCGGGACGGAGACGCGCTGCGTGATCTTGCCCTCGCGCCCGACGACGCGGCTGACGCGCTCCAACTCCTTGGCCGTCCTGTCGTTCAGCTCGATCACCTCGTTGAGCGCGTCGGCGATCTTGCCGGCCTCGCCCGTCCACTCCGTGGGGAGGCGCACCGAGAAGTCGCCCTTCTTGAAGGCCATTAAAGTCTTGAGCAGTAGCCTCGTGTCCAGTACGTCTGTGGCGGGCTGTGGATTCGACATTGCTTACCTTTCTGCGACAACCCTGCGGCGAGGGCGGTTCAATCCCCGGCGCGAATCTCGGACGCCGGGCGACGGACGATTAATGTTTAAGGCGCGCGGGCGGATGACACGCGGGCCGGACGGGAGAGACCCGGACGAACACGACTCGGGAGACGGTTTCTGGGGTTTGTTATGGGGGCGCTACTGTCGCCTCCCGCCATTTTATACCCGGCGCGCGACAGTCTGTAAACCGCAGACCGAAACGAGGAGGGGCGGGCGAACTTCGACGCGCCGCGCGCGGCCGTACCCTTCGGATACTGTCGATGCGTCCGGTATCGTACATGAAGCGTCCGCCCCTTCGTCGCCGCGCCTGCGAGCGCCGCCCACGGGGACGCGGTCGCCGGCCGCCGCGCCCGCGCCAGTCAGCCATTTAACCCCGCCCGCCCGCGCGCGCCGTCGCTCCGGCACACACCTTGCCCTGCGGGAAGTGGGAATTTTTTGCCGGCGACGCTCTCTCCCGGAGCCGGCGACCCGGTAACACTAAATTCAGGAGGGATTAATAATGTACGCAGTCATCGGGCTATACGCGGAACTCGACAAGGCGCAGCACGCCGTCAGCGAATTGGTCAGGGAGGGCACGCCGCGGCAGGACATCAAGGTGACGACGCACGAGTACGTCTCCGTGCCGCCGGCCGGCGGGCCGCGCGGCGACGGGCACATCTTCGGCGGGCTGAACGACAAGTTCCCGGAGGGCGACGGCGGGGCCTCCTACACGAAAGAGGTGCTCAAGGGCGGCACGGTCGTCACGCTGGAAGTCACCACGCAGAAGACGGCCGCGCACGTCGAGTCCGTGATGAAGGGGTGCGGCGCGACCCGCATCGAGCGGCGCAGCGACAAGCCGCACGCCTAAGAGCGCGCCCCGAAGTCTCAGGCGGCGCGGCGGCGGCAGACCTCGCGCCCCCGGCGTCGTGCCCGGCGTCGAGACGGCCTTCGGCGCGGGCGAGTTCAACAGCGCATCTCGCACGTCGGGATCACTGGAACTCGCTCGCGCCGCCTCGCGTCTTGGGCCATAATTCGGCCCGCCGCCGCGGCGGAAACGGGGAGTGCCGCCCGCGGCGTGAAAATTATTGACAGCCACCTCAAACAGTCATATTGTCACCCCCTCATTGCCGCGTGGCCGGGTGATTATGTGGAAAGTCGAGCCCCGCCCGGGTACGTAGTCTCTGCTTCTCATACTCACTGCTGCTGGCGTTACCACCGTCATCCTCATCGTCTTTCATCCTGCTCAACATTCGGCAATTTCCGGTGCCACCGCCGCCAGATGACGGGATAGATGCGACCCCACATCCGCCATAGGAGCATTTACCATGACCGCCGTTGACGCGTGGTTTACCGACGCCGTGACAGCCGCTCCGGTGTCCAGCCCCGGGATTCGGCTTAACAGCCGCAAACTCGGAATCAGGTGGAGTGCGAGGAGTCAAACGTTCCCCCCATCTGACTACCCCACCAACGCCTATCAAATAGCCGTCTGGGGGAGTCCCGACGGCGCGAGCAAGACCAGAGTGGTGGAGGCGCTCTCCATCGGGCCTCACGAGATGAGCGACTGCGGGGGGACGTGTGATCCCATCTTTTTTTATCAGGGATCAATTAGCGGTCTTACGGTTCCTTTCCCCTACGCCATCGTCGAGTTCGCGAATAAGACGGGGGCGGACTTGGCAACCAACGCCGTCAGCGTCTGGGTCGCCGACGCCGAGCCGCTCGACGTGAAGGTTCCGGTGCAAGGGTTTTGGGGGACTCTGATTCCGCACGGGACTCCGAACGATTCCGGATCGAGTGTCCACGTGGTCGGGGATTATGCCCGTGTAATTAGATTCCTCGACGTGAGTGTTTTCATTGATCAGCCGGGGGCGCTGGAATTCTATGAGCGGTCGTGGAAAGAGGCGAGGCCGGTCTCCAGACTCCCGGTTCAAGCGAAGCAACAAACTGTCGTGCGATTTCAAAGAGGGGGCGCGCCGACATTTACTTTACTACTGAGAAACGACTCTCCTGACCAGTCGGCCACGTGTGAGATCGTGGTCGTCGCCCGGCACGAGTAGGCGTCGCGTATCTTATCGGCGTTAGACAGGCGGAGAAGGGCGGACGGACGACGTAAGGCCCCGCGGTGCGGCCCGCGAGTACGAGAGTTCGGCGGCAGCCGGCGCACGCCGTAAAGGATAGTTGACGGCTTGATCAATGCCGGGCGCCGCGGGCCGGCGGCCCGCTTGAACAGGCGAGACGCAGACGCGGCCGGCGCGCCGAGGGCGGGGAAGTGGCTTCGCAGACGAGCCACGAAAACAACCGACGCCGTGAAGGCGGAACAACTTAGAAGGAGGCGTGCGATGAGTGAATTTATCGGTTTGCTTAACGGTTTGCTGACGGGCGGCATATTGGTCGGGAAAATATGCCAAGCCCTTGCGCCGGGTAACAAAAACTACGTGGATGAGAAATCCGGCGTTACCGTCGGCGGGGGCGTGTCGGCCGGAGGGGTAACGTTTTTCCGCAGCAATGCCAGCGGGAGCGACGTGGTCTACGCGTACAATCCGAGCACGGATTCGGCGGCGTCGGTAACGGTACCCAACGAGTCGGACGCGCAGGGCGTCTGGTACTACCTGCCGGCGACGGAGAAAGTTGCCTTCGGCGAGGCGGAAAGCGCGCTGGTTTCCCCGCAGGTGAACGTGACGACCGGCCTCCTCGACGTTCCGCCGTCGAGCGCGGGCGGCCCCCGACAGTCTTTGCTCAAGCTGGCGTTTAAAGGCTTGAGAATGGGCACGAAAGCGAACGTCGGCAGCTTCACCATTTCCTGCACGACCGGCCAATTGATCATCCTGTCAACGGCGCTCACGGCGAATGCCATGACCTACATGTTCGTCAGATCGGACAAAGGGGTAGCGGCGTCGAACGAGAATCGGGTTCCGCCGAACAACCCTCCGGGGGTCGCCAGCGGCGAGATCGAACAGCGCTTCAATATCGACTTCGCCGCGTTGGGAATTGATTTGAACGACGACACCATAGAGGGGCAGATCACTCTGGAAGTTGCCTCCCCGCCGCAAGCGCTGGCAAAGCTTTCCAAAGCGCCTTCCGAGCCGCTCCACCCGGCCGAACGGGAGTTCTTCGCGCGCCTGTCACGGGGCGAGCTGTGAAATGGCGCGCGGCCGTGAGTCCGCGTCACGCCTCCCGGCTTAGTCGTGGCCGGGCAGGCGGCGGGGCGCTGCCTAACACCTGATTCGGCGCTGCCGCGCGACCTGAGCCTCCTACCCAACACTGAAAGCTGCGGCCCGCCGCGTCAATCCGAACGTTAGGGGCCGGGCCGCCGTCGCGTGCCATGTCCGAAGGGCCGGTCGCGAAATTAAGCCCCCGCGGGCGGTAACGGGCAACCCGTTTAATTTCGCGACCAGCCCTCAGTTAAAACACCAAGCTCGCGGGCGCTGATTTTCGGGATGCGACGGTAAGAAACGAAGATCATCTAAGAAACACATACCCGCGGAAAACGAATAGGCGACCATTCCTTTGTTCCGGGCAGAGATTCCTTAGTAGTGCATAGCTGTTACTTTAATTTCTCTCGGTGAGATGGATGAGCGCGCAGCTTTTCGCTTGTTTTGCCCTGCAGTCATAAAGAAACGGGAATTGATTACTCTATTCAGCCTGCGCGTAGGTTTGTAACGTGGGGGTGATCCAGAGGAACGGGTTTGCGTTCCTTTGTTTCAGGTGTCCATTACAAACTAATGGGTTCTGATTTCTTTGTGACGGGTTCCCATTTCTTTGTGACGGGTTCTCCTTATAAAGGGATAAGTCCCCGTTCCTTTGTTCGGGGTTCCTGTTACAAAAGAATGGGAACTCATTCGTCTGTTTTAGGCATTCGTTCCTTAGTAACGCGTTCCCGTTACTCTGTAACGGCAAGGTAATATTTGATTACGGGTTCGTGTTTCTTTGTAACGTGTACCCGTTGCGAAGTAAGGAGTGGGGATTTGTCTTGTGTGGGTTGTGGCGGTGTTGTGATGTGGCCGGGAAGGTTTGGAAGATTGTGCTTGAAGTCTGTGGGGGATTGGTTATACTGCGCGGCGTCGAAACCTCGCTGACTCACCGTTTCCTCATCTCACAATGGAGGCACAAAGCTATGGGACGCCTTAAGCGCGCGTCGAAGATTCTCGACAGGGCGAACGCGCGGGCCGCTGGGCTGCGCTCAATCGGCACGCTGGATTTCGGCAACGGGCTGACCTCGACGAGTTACGAGCAGGCGATTGCCGACGTGCAGACGCGGCTCGACGACTACAACCAGACCCTCTCGTCGTTAGACGAGAAGGCGAACGATCTGGCGTCGGCCGAGAAGACGCTGCAAGATTTATCCGAGAGGTTTTTGGCGGGCGTGGCCGCGCGGTTCGGGAGGGACAGCAGCGAGTACGAGCAGGCGGGCGGCGTGCGCAAGAGCGAGCGCAAGCGGCCGGCCGCACGCAAGTCGGAGAAGGCGACGACCCCCGCTTAAGACGCCGCGCGCCGCGCGTGGCGGGCGGCCTCCCGAAGACCGCCCGTCACACGCGGCGCGGCCGCCCGGCCGCGTATCCGCAGTCAGACAACCCCGCCTATTGGAAACGGCGTGAGGCCGTTATTCAACTCCCATGAATCGTTACCGCGAATAATCTTTAAACCCTGACTCCCGTTTGACGGGTTGCCGGCCGCGCGAGAGTGAGGGCCGCCGCGCACCAGCCGGCGCGGCGGCCCTCGTGCGGCACAGCCCCCCTCAGCCGGGGCGTGCCCGCGCGGGGCGCGTCCCTCACCCTTACGCGCCCCGAAAAAGCCGCCTGACCGTCGGCACCAACTCCGCTACGCCTTCCGGCTTCCGCAGGAACGCCGCGACGCCGGCCCGCCGCGCCTCGCGCTCGCAGTCGGCGGCCGAGAGCATCACGACGCGCAGCCCTGCCCGGTGTCGTAGCATCCCGACGCAGCCGATCAAATCCAGCCCCGTGAGGCGCGGCAGATCGTTGTCCGTGATGAGCAGGTCGTAAGGGGCGGGGCTAGCCAGTGCGCTCAGGGCGGCCGAGCCGTCCTTGCAGGTGACGACGTGCCAGCCCTCGGCCTCTAGCATCTGCCTGACGGCGTCGGCTACTACATTGTGATCCTCGGCGTGAAGTATCGTGAGGCTCATCCTGTGATATATTCCGCGCGTTCCAGTCTTTGACAACGCGGCGACGGTCGGATGCGTAGCTCGGCCTCAACCTCAAGGGAGTGATGAGCGCCGCCGTCAGGTATGAGAGGTTCATACTCACGGCGACCGAGTCACGCACCCATAGTTTAACCGGATATCCGGTTAAACGCAAGTTGCGCCTGACGCCATTAGGGGGTGACTCCTGATGGGGCAGAAGGCACGCCCGCGGCCGGCCCGTCTCGCCGAGAAGTTGATACAGATTCGGGTGGGGCTGGGACTCTCGCAGGGTGAACTTATCTTAAGACTGGGGGCAGAACTTACCCAGAACAGAATCTCGGATTATGAGTTGGGAAACGGAGAGCCGTCGCTGTTGGTCATCCTTGAGTATGCGCGCGTGGCGGGCGTACACGTCGAAGACCTGATCAACGACAACACGGACTTGCCCGCGAAGCTGCCGGGCCGGGTGAAGCACGTGACCGCGAGGCGGCGCGGCCGGTAGGTTCGTCACCGTCCCGGCTCGGATTTGTCGAAGCTCGACCCTTCCTTTAGGCAGAGCCGTATCGCCGCGCCTCCCGCCTACGACTTACGGTAAATCTCCCGGCCGTCGCTTAGCTCGACTTCGAGCTTGCCCTCGGAGTGTGCGAGGTCGAGGTGGGCGGCCGATTCGGAGACGGCGAGGAAGCGGTGCACGTCCGTCGAGTCGGGGAACAGTTCGCGGGAGATGTCCCAAGCGGTCGCGCCGGTCTTGGGGACGAGGCGGACGACGGCCGCTTGGCGTTCGCGGATGGCTCGGAGGTAGCGGTTGAAGAGTTCTTCGTAGTCCTCGACGGGTTCGCCGTGGCCGCCGTGGACGAGCGTGGGCGCGAAGGAGCGCAGGCGGGCGAGGCTCACGAGGTATTCGGCGAGCGAGGGGAAGCGGCGCGAGGGGTCGAGCGGGTGGGGCGAGAGCACCGGGTTCGGCGTGACGCGCTTCAGGACGCAGTCGCCCGCGATGATCGTCCTGTCCGCCTCTCGGACGAAGGAGCACGAGCCGGGCGTGTGGCCGGGCGTGTGGACGACGCGCCAACTCCCGGTCTCGAACTCCAGCTCCTCCTCGTCGCGCATCTCGCGGTGCTCGCCGTCCGCGAGCGCGTCGGCGTAAGCGCGCACGCCCTCGTACATCCGCCGCATCTCGTCAAGCTCGGCCGGGGGCACGCCCGCGCGGCGCAGCAGCTCGCGGTTCTCGCCGTATTCGAGCCGGCCGGCGCGGTGGCCCGTCTCCCAGCCGTGGACTAACACTTGCGCGTCCTTCGCCTCGTCGCGCAGGGACTTCGCCAGCCCGCAGTGATCCTCGTGCGCGTGCGTAAGCACGATCCGGCGGATGTCCGACGGGCGGACGCGCGCGCGGCGCAAGCCCTCGCGCAGGGCCTCAAGACACTCCCGCGTCTTCGGCCCCGTGTCGATCAGCGTGACCGGGTCTTCCGCGATCAGATAGACGTTGACCGGCCCGATGTAGAAGGGCGTCGGGAGCGAGATGGGAACGATCTTCATAAGGAGCTAGGAGCTAGGAGTCAGGATGCAGGATTTAGAATAGAGAGCGGATTTTTCTTCTCTCCTAAATGCTAAATCCTAAATCCTGACTCCTAGCTCCTGATTCTCAGTAGGCGTACTTGTTCGCCTGAATCAGCACGTCGGCGATGCGCTGGCGGGCGGCGACCGTGTTGGCGGGCGTGCGCTTGGTGAAGCGGCGCAGGGCCGCGAGCAGCGTGCGCAGCTCGTCGCCCTCGCTCATCGCGGCGAGCACGCGGCGGGCGTTCGTCTCGACGCGGTCGGCGGCGTCGCTGGTGAAGACGGCGGCCATGTCGACGTAGCGCGCCGCCGCCCCCGCGCCGCGCGCTTCCGCGACCTTCTGCGCGCGCAGGATGACGGACTCGGCCGCGAAGGTGTCGATGATGATGTCGGCCACGCCCATCAGTATCTCCTGCTGATCGGCGAGGGCGGCCATGTACTTCTGCGCGGCCGTGCCCAGCGTCATCAGCGCGACCTTCTTCGCGCCGCGCACGAGCTTCAACTCCGCCGCGAGCACGCCGTCGTCATCGTCGAAGTCGGCGACGCTCGGCGAGAGGACTTCGTCCATCAGCTTCTGCGCGGCGGGCAGGAGCGCGAGCTTGCCGGCCATCGCCGACTTCATCAGGCGGCCGGGGACGAGCATCCGGTTGATCTCGTTCGTGCCCTCGAAGATGCGGTTGATGCGCGAGTCGCGGTAGGCGCGCTCCGCCGGGTAGTCGGCCGAGTAGCCGTAGCCGCCGTAGATCTGCACCATCTCGTCGGCGACGAAGTGACAGTACTCGGAGACGGCCACCTTAACTATCGAGCACTCGGCGCTGTACTCTTCGAGGCCGCGCAGCTTCTCGTCCGAGTTCGCCGCGCCGGCCATCGACGCCTCGATCAGACCGAGCGTGCGGTAGACGAGCGTCTCGCCGGCCCACGTCTGGATCGCCATCTCGCCGAGCTTCTGCTTGATCGCGCCGAAGGAGGAGATGGGCTTGCCGAACTGGTGCCGCTCGTTCGCGTAGCGCACGGCGTCGTGGAGCATCAGCTTCATCCCGCCGACGCACATCGCGCCGAGCTTGAAGCGGCCGAAGTTCAGGATGTTGAACGCGATCTTCGCGCCCTTGCCGACCTCGCCGAGCAGGTTCGAGACGGGGGTGCGCACGTCGCTCAGCACGAGCGCGGTGGTCGAAGAGCCTTTGATGCCCATCTTGTGCTCTTCCGCGCCGCTCTGTAAGCCGTCCTGCCGCTCGACGACGAAGCCGGAGAACTTGTCGCCGTCGACCTTGGCGAAGACGACGAAGATGTCGGCGAAGCCGCCGTTCGTGATCCACATCTTCTCGCCGTTCAGGACGTAGTGCGTGCCGTCCTCGCTCAACCGCGCGGTCGCCTTGGCGGCGAGCGCGTCGGAGCCGGAGCCGGCCTCGGTCAGCGCGTAGGCCGTGATGAGTTCGCCCGAGGCGATCTTCGGCAGGTACTTCTGTTTCGCCTCCTCCGTGCCGAAGTAGATGATGGGGGTGAGGCCGATCCCCGACTGCGCGCCGAGCGTCGTGGCGAACGAGGCCGAGCGGCCGAGGTGCTCGCCGACGATGGCCCCGCTCGTCTGATCGAGGCCGAGGCCGCCGTACTCTTCGGGGATGTTGACGCTGACCATCCCGATCTCGGCGGCCTTGCGGATCAACTCGCGCGAGAGCTGCCAGTCGTGCTCCTCAAGCCGCGGGATGGCGGGGCGCACCTCGTTGTCCATGAAGTCGCGCGCGGTCTCGGCGATCATCCGGTGCTCCTCGGTGAAGTCTTCCGGGGTGAAGACCTCCGCCGGCGCGCGCTCCTCGATCAGGAAGCTCCCGCCCGCGTAAACTTTTCTCTCCTCGGCAACGGCTGACATCGTTTGCTCCTTTCAGTCGCGAAGGCTGTTAGCTGTTAGCGATTAGCTGTTAGCCAAACCAGAGCGGGCTGAGACGGCCCGCGTGACCAGTGGTTGGCCGATCGCTCCCGGCTAACAGCTAACAGCTAATTGCTAATTGCTTCTTTCAAAAATCCCGGCCGCGCCCATGCCGCCGCCGACGCACATCGTGACCATCGCGTAGCGGCCGTCGCGGCGTTCGAGTTCGCGCAGGGCGGTGGCGGTGAGCTTCGCGCCCGTGCAGCCCAAGGGGTGGCCGAGGGCGATGGCGCCGCCGTTGACGTTAACTTTCTCCGGGTCGAGGCCGAGCGTTCTGATCACGGCCAGACTTTGCGCGGCGAAGGCTTCGTTGAGTTCGATCACGTCGATCTGATCCTGCGTGAGTCCCGCGATCTTCAAGGCCTTCGGGATCGCGTGGACGGGGCCGATGCCCATCTCCTCGGGCGGGCAGCCGGCCGTCGCGTACGCCACGAAGCGCGCGAGTGGGCGCAGGCCCAGCTCCTTCGCCCGCTCGCCGGACATCACCACGACGGCGGCCGCGCCGTCCGACATCTGTGAGGCGTTGCCCGCCGTGATCGTGCCCTGCGCGTGGAACGCGGGGCGCAGTTTCGCCAGCCCCGCTTCCGAAGTGTCGCGGCGCACGCCCTCGTCGCGGTCGAACACGACCTCGCGCCGGGCTTTGCGCCCGCGCTCGTCCAACTCTTCGAGCGCGACCGGGAGCGGCACGATCTCGTCGTCGAACTTGCCGGCGTCCTGCGCGGCCGCCGCGCGGCGGTGCGACTGCAACGAGAAGGCGTCCTGCTCCTCGCGCGAGACCTCGTACTTGCGCGCGACGTTCTCGGTCGCCAGCCCCATGTTGAGGTAGAAGTCGGGGTAGTGCTCGACCAGATACGGGTTCGGGCGGATGACGTGGCCGCCCATCGGGATGAGCGACATCGTCTCCAAGCCGCCCGCGACGATCACGTCCGCCGCGCCGGTGCGAATCCGGTCGGCCGCGATGGCGATTGATTGCAGGCCCGACGAGCAGAAGCGGTTGATCGTCATCGCCGACGTGTCGACGGGCAGCCCGGCGCGGATCGCGGCGGCGCGCGCGACGTTCATGCCCTGCTCGGCCTCCGGCATCGCGCAGCCCATGATCACGTCTTCGACTTCCGTCACTGCTACGCCTTCGGCGCGTCGCAACGCTTCCTTGATTACGGCCGCGCCCATCTCGTCGGGCCGCGTGGCCCGGAGCGTGCCCTTCGGCGCTTTGCCGACGGCCGTCCGCACGGCCGAGACGATGACTGCTTCCCTCATGCTCAACTCTCGCTTTCTCCGACCGAAATTCGACCGACCGACTCTCTCAGCTTGATCTGCGATCAAGTGACTTCATTTCAACTACCGGGCGGCCCACCTAACTTGCCGGCGCCTTCGGGCGCGAGGCTAACTCGGCCATCCGCCACTTCGCGTGCTCGACGACAGCGGGCGTCGCCTTCCTCATCGACCCCGCGTCGAACGGCGGCCGCGGGTCGTACTCCGTGATCAACTGGATGACCTGCGCCTCCTCCTCGCCCGCGACGCGCGCGCGGCGAGGTGCAGCGCCATGTCGATCCCCGCCGAGACGCCGGCCGCCGTGATGACGCGGCCCTCCTCGACGAACCGCTCGGCCGCGTACTCCGCGCCGAACTGCGCGAGGTGCGGGGCGGC
>DATCVD010000215.1:0-2389 GCA_036567125.1 Pyrinomonadaceae bacterium
CGGCTCGGTGACGGCCGCGGGCCTGCGCGAGTTCGACACCGTCTGGCTGAGCAACGTCGCCAGCCCGGCCGACAGCCCGCCGGGCACGGGCGGCACTTACGTCGCGCGCTTCAGCGAGGCCGAGCAGGGTTGGCGCTTCACGCAGGCCGCTTCGAGCACCGCCGCCGAGCAAGGCTCCGACGTGTGGCTCAACGCCGGCTCCGACCCCGGCCGCACCACGCTCGACCCGGCCAACGGCGACGAGCTGCGCGTCGTGACGCTGGCCGTCACCGTCTTCTCGGCCGACGGAAGCTCCACGGACGTGTGGGAGAACGTCGCGCCCGACGGCAACCACAAATCAATCGCCGGCGCGCCCGACGGCCTCGCGTCGCTGTTCCAGCAGGAGCCGAACACGATGACCGAGGCGCGCACGGTGCCCATCGTCGTGCTCACCGGGTCGGGCCTCGACACGGGCCGCGAAGTCCTCGAAGCCCTCGTCAACTCCGGCCTCAACCCCGGCCTCGTCGCCGGCATCGACAGCCCCGACTCGACCGACGCCGCGCGCTCCGTCGAGTTCCTGCTCGCGGGCGGCAACGACGGGCAGCGCCCGACGGCCGCCGAGTACGAGGGCGCGGTCGACGCCGACACGAACGCGAAGACGGGCCTCAAGATGCTCGAAGACCTCGAAGACATCTCCATCGTCGCCGCGCCCGGCTCGACCGACGACTACGCGGCGCGCCGCACGCAGGCCGACGCCGCCGTCAAGGCGCTCATCAGTCACGCCGAGCGGATGCGCTACCGCATCGCCGTGCTCGACAGCGGCGAGAACCAGTCGATCTCCGAGGTGCGCGAGATGCGCGCCAAGCTCGATTCGTCTTACGCCGCGCTCTACTACCCGTGGGTGCGCGTGCTCGACCCCGTCACGAACACGGAGCGCAACCTCCCGCCCTCCGGCTTCGTCGCCGGCATCTACGCGCGCAACGACGTGAACCGCGCCGTCTATAAAGCGCCCGCGAACGAGGTCGTCAACCTCGCCGTCGGCTTCGAGAAGATGATCAACCGCGCGCAGCAGGAGGTCTTGAACCCCGAAGGCGTCAACTGCTTCCGCTACTTCGAGGGGCGCGGGATGCGCCTCTGGGGCGCGCGCACGATCAGCTCCGACCCCGAGTGGAAGTACGTCAACCTGCGCCGCTACTTCGCCTACCTCGAACGCTCGATTGACAAGGGCACGCAGTGGGCGGTCTTCGAGCCGAACGGCCCGCGCCTGTGGGACAACGTCCGCTCGACGGTCGCGGACTTCCTCCTGAACGAGTGGACGATGGGCGCGCTCCTCGGCGACAAGCCCGAGCGGGCCTACTTCGTCCGCTGCGACCGCTCGACGATGACGCAGAACGACCTCGACAACGGCCGGCTGGTGTGCCTCGTCGGCGTCGCCCCCCTGCGGCCCGCCGAGTTCGTCATCTTCAGGATCGGCCAGTGGACTGCCGATAGGAAAGTTTAACGATGAACGCGGGGCGGTGAGCGATGAGGCGAGGCAGGCGTTTTCGCTCCACCGTTCACCGTTCCCACTTCCGAGTTTTTAGGAGGACGCGATGGCCGTTCTGAGAGACAAGCCCTACGTTCAATTCAACTTCCTCGTCAACCTCGGCGACGGGAACACCGACGGCGCGGAGGCCGGCTTCCAGGAGTGCTCGAACATCGGCATGGAGGTGACGGTCGCCGAGTACCGCCGCGGCAACGACAAGGAGAACAGCGTCCGCAAGATCACGGGCCTCAACAAGGCCACGGACGTGACCTTGAAGCGCGGCGTGATCGGCAGCCTCAACCTCTACAACTGGCTCAACGACATCCGCAACGGCAACCAGAGCGCCGAGCGGACGGTCATCATCCAGTTGCAGAACGAGGATCACACCGAGATCGTCCAGACGTGGAAGCTGCTGCGCGCGCGCATCATCAAGCACGTCTCCGGCCCGATGAACGCCCGCGGCACGGACGTGGCGATGGAGGAGCTGACGCTCGCCTACGAGCGGCTGGAAATGGAATGAGCGAAAGCCGTTAGCTATTAGCTGTTGGCTGTTAGCTCACGGCACAAGCCGCGCGGCGCGTCGACGCCCGGCCTGCCAAGCTCGGCTTCTCAAACTTCTGAAAGCTAACAGCTAATAGCTAACGGCTAATAGCTTCCTGTTATGAAGCGCGTCGTCACAAGGCGTCTGCCGGGATTCCGGTTCGAGCACGAGTCGCCGCCGCTCGGCGAGCGTCTGCCGCGCATGGACGTGGCCTGCTTCGTCGGCTTCGCGGCGTCGGGGCCGCTCGACGTGCCGGTGGCGGTCGAGTCGGTCGCGCACTTCGAGTCGATCTACGGGCGCGACGCGGCGCTCGCGTGGGACGCGGAGCGCGGCGAGCAGGTGAG
>DATCVD010000216.1:0-4790 GCA_036567125.1 Pyrinomonadaceae bacterium
GCGGCGAGCGCCAGCACGATGCGCGGCGTCGAGGCCGCGACGAGGATGAGCACCTCGCTCGCGCGATCCCACAGGCTGCGCGGGCGGCGCGCGGCCTGAATGCCGAGCGCGAGCGCGACCGACCACGCGAGCGCGAGCGCGAGCGCGGCGAGCAGCAGCGTTCGCAGCAGCCGCGGCCAGATGATCGCGGAGACCGGCGCGTGGAAGTGGAAGGAGTGGCCCATCCGCCCGCGCGCGAAGTCGGAGAGCCAGAGCGCGTAGCGGACGGGCGCGGGCCGGTCGAGTCCGTAAACGCGGCGCATCTCCTCGACGGCGCGCGCCGACGCCATCGGGTCGGAGCCGATCTCGGAGAGCGCGTCGCCGCCGGCCGCCGCCAGCAGCGCGAAGGTGACGACCGAGACGACGAGCAGCACCACGACGCCCTGCCACGCCCTCGCCGCGACGAGCCGCGCCAGCCGCGCGGCCTCTGCCCTCTGCCGGTTAGACATCGGGCAGTTTTCTAACACCCGCGGCCGCGCCGCGACAAGGACTTTCGCTCGGCCGCGCCGCAGATTGGTGTAGACACGCGCCGCCCGTCCGTGATTGAATCGCTTCGGCTCGCTAGGAAGAAGGGCTTCCCGCACCCACCTCGACAGACCGCAAACCAACAGAACTGGTGACTCGGAAGATGAGACGAAAACTCTTACGCGCGGCCGCGCCCGCGCTCGCACTCGCCGTCTGCCTCGCCACCGCGTGCCAGACGCAGCCCGCCGGCAACACGAACGGCAAGACGGCCCAGACCGACGCGAAGCCGCCGGGCGAGAAGGTCGTCGGCACGCGCGGCGGGAACTTGAGCTACCGCCTGAGCGCCGCGCCGAAGACCTTCAACTACGCGATGGCGGCCGACGAGCCGACCATCACCGTCGCGTTCTTCCTGCTCGCCAGCCGCCTCGTCGAGTTCGATCACGACCGGCAGGACTACGCGGCGGCCCTCGCCGAGTCGTGGCGGCGCAGCGACGACATGCGCTCGGTCGAGGTGACCCTGCGCGACGGCCTGAAGTTCTCCGACGGCCAGCCGCTGACCTCCGAGGACGTGGCCTTCACGCTGCGCGCGCTCTACGACCCGCGCGTCAACTCGCCGCTCTTCGGCCACGCGATGATGATCGGCGACCGGCCCTTCGAGGCCCGCGTCCTCGATCCGCGCCGGATCGTGATCGCGTTCCCCGAACCCGTCCTCGTCCCCGAAAACTACCTGTCGAACCTCGGCGTGCTGCCGCGCCACGTGCTCGAACCCGAGTTGCAGAAGGGCGCGTTCGACCGGGCCTACGGCCTGACCTCCGATCCGAAGTCGGTCGTGACGAGCGGCAAGTTCGCCGTCGAGGCTTCCGCGCCGGGCGAGCGCGCGATCTTACGCCGCAACCCGAACTACTGGCGGAAGGACTCGGCGGGCAACCAACTGCCCTACCTCGACACGCTGACGCTCGAAGTGATCGGCGACGAGAACAACGCCGTCGCGCGGCTCCGGCAGGGCGAGCTGCACGTTTACGACCGGCTGCGCCCGGCCGACTTCGCCTCGCTGCGCGGCGGCGGGCAGCAGTCGGCGGCGCGCGCCTACGACCTCGGCCCCGGCCTCTACTCCGACACGCTCTGGTTCAACCTCAACCCCGGCCGCCGCGCCGACGGCCAGCCCTACGTCGATCCCGCGAAGCTCGCGTGGTTCGCGGACGCGCGCTTCCGCCGCGCCGTCTCGCACGCCGTCGACCGCCAGACCATCGCGCGCAACGTCTGGCTCGGACTCGCCACGCCGCTCTACGGCTTCGTCGCGCCCGGCAACCGCGCGTGGGTCGCCGCCGATCTGCCGCGCTACGAGTACGACTTGGAGCGCGCGCGCGCCCTGCTCAGGGAGGCCGGCTTCCAGACGCGCGGCACGGCCGAAGCGCCCGAGCTGTACGACGCGCGGGGCGCGCGCGTCGCGTTCACGATCATCGCGCCCGCGGGCACGAAGACGCGCGTGGACAGCGCGGCCGTCGTGCAGGAGGATTTAAGGAAGTTGGGGATGGACGTGTCGGTCGCGCCCGTCGAGAACGCGCAGGTCAACGAGCGCGTCAACCGCTCTTACGACTACGAGGCCGTCTTCTTCGGCACGTCGCCCACCGAACCCGACCCGTCGTCCTACGACGTGATGCTGCGCAGCAGCAGCCCGCAGCACTCGTGGAACCCGAAGCAGGCCGCGCCCGCGACCGACTGGGAGCGGCGCATCGACGAGCTGGCCGCCGCGCAGGCGCGCGAGATCGACACGGCGCGGCGGCGCGAGCTGTTCCGCGAGATTCAACAGATCATGGCCGAGCAGCTCCCCCTCATCCCCGTCGCCTCGCGCCACATCCCCGTCGCCGCCAGCCCGCGCGTCGGCAACTTCCGCCCCAGCCCGCTCCCGCCCTTCTCGCTGTGGAACGCGGAGGAGCTGTTCGTGCGGCAGTAAGTCAGGAAACGGAGTCGAGGGGCGGCGGAGACGATAGCCACCTCCGCCGCATCTTCTTTGCCGCCGCGGCTGCTGCCGGCGTTTTGCGCGCGGCGCGCCTCGGCCGGCAACTCGCCGGTCAAAAATTTCGCAACAGAATGTCAACGTAATTGTGATTTGAAAATCGGGGCCGCGCGGTTTACCGTACGGCCGACGCGCGCCAACCCTCGCCGCCCCGGCGCGTAATACTCAGTAGATTTCGTAGATTTCGTCGCCTAATCATCCGCCCGCGCTCCGTCGGAGCCTCACGCGCCGCGCCCTCGCCGCTTGCCGTATCTCCGCGAAGGCACGGCCGAGACGAACCCGCCGCAGACGGGTAAGGAGAACAGTCCGATGTCGAACCGGGTAGCCAGCCTGCTTCTCACCGCGTTGCTGTTGGCCGCGGCCGCACCGGGCGCCAACACGGCTGCAACTAACTCGACAACCTACGCGCCGCGCCGACAGCCGGCGCTGAAACTTGAGCAGACTCGTACAGAGCAGGCGTGGGGTTCAGTCCTCACGCTTTCGGGCCAATACCAAGGGGCGGGCGGCACTGTGAACCTGCGCTCCACCGTCACTAAGACTAAGACTGACACCGGCGCGACTCCCCCGCCGAGCAGCGTCGGCGAGATCGACCCGGAGCAGCCGGGGGACTACGATCCGGGGTCAGACTACTACTTCTCTTACAGCGAAATGACCCGGCCTGACGGAAGGCCGCTGGCCCAAGCACTGTACGAGTTTGAGAGCGCCGCTAATCGGAGCGTACTCCAAGTCACCATCGGCGGCGTCACCATCGCATTCGATTTTAACACCGGGCAGACGTCGCCCACCTCGGACGCGGATCAGGAAAGGCTGAGCGCATGGGCGCAAAGCGAAGACGCGCCGCTGGTGGATCAGGCAAGCGTTGAAATCATCCGGCAGGGCGGTCAGCAGGCGGCGACGGAACTGTTGCTCAATTACTACGCGATAGCGATGATGGTCGATCCCGCCGAGGGCGTACCCGTGGAAGATGACGGGGTGTCGGGCGTCGATGGCAGCGTTGGCGGGTCGGCGGCGCGTGGCGTCAGGTGGGTTAAGGCCGGGGGCGCGGGGCGGGTGTAAACCCCTGCTGTCGGACTCTTTCGTCGCCCTCGGCACTGGATTAAATTCAATTAGCAGGTCGCCTGCGGCCGCCAACCTGTTCCGGCGGCAGCGCTGCTTCGGCTGTTGCGGATGGGGCTGCGCCTGTATCGACTGGGGAGGGCCGTGCGTCACCCACGACCGATGCACTTTGCAAGCGGGACACAGGTTAGCCCGCCAGTGCTGGGGCAGCCTTTTCGGGTCAATCGTTTACGTGTGGGCGCGTAAAAAGCCGCTGTGACCGCTGGGGAACGGTATGGCTAAAGAGCCTCAGATCGAGCGGATGAGGGCGCGGGCCGTGGCTATTCTTGTCAGCCTCGCCATGCCTTTCGCCGCGTTTCTGCCGCTCGACTACATGTTGGGTGGCGAGTCCTCGGTGCTCTGGCCGGCCACGTGGGCGGCCTATGCGGCCGTCGCCGCGATCCTCGGCTTCATCTGGCCGGAGCCGGGCTGGCGTCTGGGTGCGTGGCTGTTCGCCGCCTGGCCCCTGCTGCTAGTGCTCGCCGCTCTGTTTAGCGACGGGCCGCTGGTAGGCCCTGCGGGCTGGAAGGGGTTGCTGCAAGACTTGGCGGCGTATTCGCTGATGCTCGTCGCCGCCTGCCTCGGCGCGGAGATCGGGGCCATCATCAAGCGACGGCAAGGTCGCCTGCCGGTCGCCGCGAACAGTTCGCGCGGCCACGAATGATGAGCGACTACTGGAAAGCATATCTCGTCGGCGCGGCACTCTTCGTCGTGCTGGTGCCGTTCAACAATCCTCACATTAGCGAGGGGCTGCTCGTGTTCGTTGACACGGGCGCTTTCGGCGTTGCCGGTGCCGCCGCGGGGTTCGTCTGGCCGCGCAGGGGGTGGCGTCTAGGCCCGCCGCTCGTCGCTTTCTGGTTCCTCATGGCTTTGTGCGGCATCCTGCTCGCCCTAGATGCCGTGAATTGGGAAGCGGCTGGGGATTTAAGAGACCTCCTGTTACACGCCATGATCGTAGTCGCCGCCTGCCTCGGCGCGGAGGTCGGGGCAATAGTCGGACGGCGACAGGGTCGGCGTACCGCCGCCGTGAAAGATTGAGCGCGGCGTCCGGGCGGGCGGCACTCGCGAAGCGCGGCAGAGCGCGGGCGAGTTTCGCGACATCCTCGGCGCCGAGAATTTTTTCCTCGAGCTGCACGATCACGGCATCGAAGCGCAGCAGAAATGCAACGCGATG
>DATCVD010000217.1:0-10853 GCA_036567125.1 Pyrinomonadaceae bacterium
CCGCGCGCTCTGCCTGAGTTGCAGAGCGCGCGGCCCGTCTCGGCCCACGCCGTTGCTGAACGTTGGCGCGGCCGGCGGCCGTTTAAGCGTTCGGCTGCGGTTTCGGCTTCCTATTTTGCTGCTGCTCCTTGACCTTGTCGCTCGGCTGCGGTGGCGGTGGCAGGTGAGAGTTTTCGTCGCTATCCGACCAGTCGGGATTCCAGTGGTTGGCCTCTTTCTGGGTGACGGTCGTGAGCGTGCCGCCGAGGGTGATGGCCCAGAGCTGCGCTTTGCCGTTGTTCTGCCCGGCGGCCGTCAACTCGTAGGAGCGCGGGCTAAAATCCTGACCGGGCGTTGTCCAGCCCCGCCAAGAGTTTTGCCCCGCCCCCTGCTGGAAGTTGTGGGTGATGTGGTAGTTCTCGTCCTGCCCGACGATGATCGCGCCGTTCATGCCCTCGACGGCGGTGATGTTGCGCAGCTTCGGCGCGCCGAGCCAGTTCGGCCCGACCCACGGCCCCCACTTGCCGCCCCCCGTCTCCTGCCCCGAACCCCAGAGCTGCCGCTTCTCGTCGAGCGCCCACACGGCCGAGCGCCCGTCCTTCTGCTCGCACGCCGCGACCTCGATGAAGCGCGACTTTTCGGGCGTCTCGGGGAAGTCGGCCCACGCGCTCCAGCCGTCGCCCTTGGTGTTCGAGTAGGAGTGGGCGAGGTGGCCGTTCTCCGTGATGAGGAAGAGGACTTGGCCCTGATTGCCGCCCGCGCGCACCGCGGCGATCTTCCTCGCCTTCCCGCCCCCGATCAGGCGGTTATAGTTGTGTTGCCACGGCGACCAGTTGCCGCCGGGCGAGGTCTGCCACCGCGCCCACATCTCGCCCTTCGTGTCGAGCGCCCAGAAATAGACGCGCCCGTCCGGCTGGTTCTGGCAGGCGGCCAACTCGTAGATCGCCTTCGGCTCTTTGGGGTCTGACCAGCCGACGCCGCCCCAGTCGCTCCACCCGCCGCCCGGCGATCCTTGGTAGCAGGTGTAGAGCTTGCCTTTGATATCGACGCCCCATAATTGCGCGCCGCGATTGCCGCCCTGTTGTGCCGCCGTGAGCTTGTTCAACTTGGGGGCGTTGTTCCACGACATAGAATGAGTCTCCTTTCCACGCTTGCCGCGTGAGGCAAGGGGGTTTACGTGCGTCCTGAATTGGCGAGGAGTGCGCTTGCGGGAAACGACCTGCTTGACGGTGTCGGGTGGAGAGGCCGCGACGAGGCGAGGTCGGGCGGTGTTGCCTAACTCCGAGGGCGGCTGCCCCGGATGATAGACGCGCGCCCGCGCGGCGGTCAACGCAAAAAGCGAAGGCTCTCAAGGGCGTCCCTTGAGAGCCTCCGCTAAACGCCGGACGGGGTCGAAGTCTATTCCTCTTCTTCCGCGCGGATGCGGCCCTCGGCGCGGGCCTGCTCGACGACCTTCTGGGCGATCTGGCCGGGCACGGGGTCGTAGTGCGAGAACTCCATGTGGTAGGAGCCGCGGGCGGCCGTGATCGAGTTGAGCTTCGACTGGTAGTCGAGCATCTCGGCCATCGGGACTGACGCCTTGACGACCTGATTCTTGCCGCGCATCTCCATGCCCTGCACGCGCCCGCGCCGCGAGTTCAAATCGCCCATGATGTCGCCCGAACACTCGACGGGCGCGACGACCTCGACGTGCATGACGGGTTCGAGCAGGGTCGGCTTAACCTTCTCGATGGCGGCGCGGAAGGCTTTGCGGCCGGCGGCGCGGAAGCTGTGCTCGTCCGAGTCAACCGTGTGGTACGAGCCGTCGATGAGCGTCGCCTTGAAGTCCACGAGCGGGTAGCCCGCGATCGCGCCGCCCGACGCGGCCTCGACGATGCCCTTTTCGATCGCGGGCCGGAACTGCTGCGGGACCGAGCCGCCGAAAATCTTGTCCTCGAACTTGAAGCCCTCGCCGCGCGGCAGCGGCTCGAAGACGACCTTGCAGTCGCCGAACTGGCCGCGCCCGCCCGTCTGCTTCTTGTGCCGGCCCTGCACCTCGGCGCGCGCCGTGATCGTCTCCTTGTACGGAACCTTCGGCGGGTGCAGCGCGACCTCGACGTGGTAGCGTTTGCGCAACTTGTCCACCACCGTCTCGACGTGCAGCTGGCCCGAACCCGACAGGATGAACTCCTTCGTCTGCGCGTCGCGCGTGAAGTGCAGGCCGGGGTCTTCTTCGAGAATCTTGTGCAGCGCGACGCTGATCTTCTCCTCGTCCTGCCGCGACTTCGGCTCGATGGCGAACGAGATCGCCGCCTCCGGGTACTGGATGGGATCGTAGAGGACGGGCTGCGCCTTGTCCGAGAGCGTGTCGCCCGTCTGCGTCTCCTTGAGCTTGACGCAGGCGATGATGTCGCCCGCGCCGGCCTCCTCGATCTTGTCGAGCTGCTTGCCCTGCATCGAGTGCAGCGCGCCGAGGCGCTCGCTGACGCCGCGCGTCGTGTTCTGCACGGTGGCGTCGTGCTTGACGTGGCCGCTGATCACCTTCATCACGGTGATGCGGCCGGCGAACGGGTCGGCGACGGTGCGGAAGACGTAGGCCGAGAACGGCTCCGACTCGTTGTACTTGCGCGTGACCGGCTCGCCGCCGTCGCCGTCGATGCTCGCGCGGCCGCGCTCGGCCTCGTGCGCGTCGGGCGCGGGCGCGTAATCGACGATGCCGTCGAGCAGGTTCTGGAGGCCGACGAGCGTCGCGGACGAGACGGCGAAGACGGGGCAGAGGCGCGAGGCGGCGATGGCCTTCGAGATGTTCGGGACGATGTCTTCTTCGGGCAGCGTGCCCTGCTCGAAATACTTCTCCATCAGCGCGTCGTCCGACTCGGCGATCACCTCGACGAGGCGGGTGCGCTCCTGCTCGACCAGCTCGCGGCCCGCTTCCGGGATCGGAATCTCTTTCGCCCTGCCGTCGGGCGAGAACTCGTAAGCCTTCATGTGGACGACGTCGACGACGCCCTTGAAGTTGGCCTCCCGGCCGATGGGGAGCGTGAAGGGGACGATGGCGCGGCTGAAGGTGTTGCGCGCCGAGTCGAGCGCGGCCCCGAAGTCGGCGTGCTCCTTGTCCACCTGATTGACGACCATCATGCGCGGCGTCTGGAACTCGTTGGCGTAGGCCCACGTCTTCTCGGTCTGCACCTCGACGCCCTTGACGGCGTGGACGACGAAGAGCGCGCAGTCCGCGACGCGCAGGGCGGGCCGCGCGTGCGCGACGAAGGCGGCGTAGCCGGGCGTGTCGATCAGGTTGATCTTGTGGTCGCGGTGTTCGAGGTGGGCGAGCGCGGAGTTGAGGGTGATCTTGCGCGCGATGGAGTCTTCGTCGTAGTCGGTCGTCGAGGTGCCCTCGTCCACCTTGCCCCAGCGCGGGGTCGCGCCGGCGACGTGGAGCAGGGAGCTCGTGAGCTGCGTCTTGCCGGCGTCGCCGTGGCCGACGACGGCGAGGTTCCGAATCTGGTGTGTGGGATAGACTTTCATACGGGTAAGAGACCTCTCAGCAGGATTTACAGAACGCACGGGCACGACTGGCGTCCGCGTCGCACAGGTTGTTGCGTTGTGGGAAGGGCAGCGGACTCGCGCTCAAGTGAGCGACAAATTTAACGGAGCGCGCCGGGGGAAGGCAAGCGGCGGGAAATCGCGGTTCCCGGTTTTCGGCCTCCGGTTTTCGGCGGGTCAGTTTTTTCTCATTCCCGCGCCGGCCGGCGTCGTATCATAACCGCGGGCGGGGGCGCGGTTCGCAACATTTCGTTAATAAACCCGCGGGGCGTTTGGGACGTATTAAGGTGTGAGCATGAAAAGGAAGAAGAGCAGTAAAGAGTGGCCCGAAGTGGTCAGCATCGAGCCGGAAGGAGAATCCCGCATGTCGAGTAAGTTCGTGATCGGTGGTGTGGTGCTGTTGGTCGTCCTCGCCCTCGTCGGCGCGGCGGCCGTCTTCGCCAACATCAACTTCGCGCAGGAGGGCACGGTCAAGGTCGTCACCTACTTCGGCCGCATCGAGCGCGTGTACGGCCCGCAGGACGGCTGGTTCACGACCATCGCGCCCGGCCGCGCCGCGCACGAGGTCAACATCCGCTCGTTCACGGAGAAGACGCCGGTGCGCGTCACCAGCAAGGACAACGCCGCCCTGAACGTCGAGATCGCCGTCACGGCGCACACCGACCCGGCGAACATCGAGAGCTACGTCCGCAAGTACGGCTTCGCGGAGAGCGAGCGCCACACCCGGCGCAACGAGATCGTCCACGGGCTGGTGCAGACCGAGGCGCGCAACGCCTTCTCCGAGTACCCGGCCTACGAAATCTACGCGAATCAGGAGGAGATTCAGAAGCGGATCGTCGAGTCGCTCAAGCCGCAGCTCTCGCAGCAGCTCCACCAGCTGCTCGAATCCGTCCAGATCGGCAACCCCGACTTTTTAGACGACCGCATCGAGGCGGCGGCCTCCGAGGTGGTCGCCAACGAGAAGCAGAAGCAGGCCGAGGAGGCCAAGCTCGAAGCCGCCAAGATCGCCGCCCAGACCAAGCAGATCGAGGCGACGACTTACGCCAACCCGGCCCTGCTCGACATCAAGCGGTTGGAGCTGCAACTCGAAATCGAGCGCGCCCGCTCCGACGGCATCAAGAGCCACAACGGGCCGCTCACCATCATGTACGGGACGCCGAACACTTCTTTGCAGATTCCCACGGGGAGGTGACGCGCGGTGAGGTTCTTCGTCTTCCTCTTGGTCGCGCTGGAGGTGTTGCAGGTCGCGGTCATCGCCGCGCTCGCCGTCGGCTACCGCAACCTGCGGCGGCGCGTCGACGAGAATTACAGCTTCACGGAACGCCAGCCGCGCTCGATCACGGACGACGGGAGCGCGGGCTGACGGCCGCGCGGCGGGCGGCCGCCTTTGATCGGCGTGTGATGAGCAACGCGGGCCAGATTGAGGTTTACACGGACGGGCGGTGCCCGCTCTGCCAGTGGTCGCGCGCGCGCGTCGAGCCTTTCGACCGCGACCGCCGGCTCGTCTGGCTCGACTACCACGACCCGGCCGCCGCGGCGCGCGCCGCGCCGCACACGCCGCGCGAGATGGCCGACGAGATGCACGTCCGCCTGCCCGACGGCAGTTGGCACAAGGGCTACTGGGCGTGGGTCGAAGTCCTGCGCGTGCTCCCGCGCTGGCGCTGGCTGACGGGGCTGCTCTCCGTCTGGCCCTTCACGCGGCTCGGCCCGGCCCTCTACCGGCAGGTCGCCAAACGCCGCTACAAAATCTTCGGCATCCCGCCGCCCTGCGACGACGCGGGCGTCTGCTCGCTCCATCAGAAACAGGGGTGACGTTTAAAACGTCGGGGCGCGGCGCGCTGCCCGTCAGAGTCGGAAGGGCGAGCGCGCCGCGCCCCCGTTTTCGCGCCCATTCGTTCGTCGCTTTTCCGTCTGTTCCCCGTCACTTTTCATCCGCTTTTCCGCCACTTTCCCGCCCTCACATCCGTTTTCCCGCATCCGTCGTAATTTGCGCGAAGGCCACCTCGCAGGCGGGCCGCGCATCAAAGTATACGACCGGGAAGACTTCGGACGGGGCGGTCGGCGCGCGGCGGCGTTTAATGGGCCAGCGCGCTTTTGTTTGGCCCGGGGGCGAATTTTTAACGGCAATGTTACAGGCCGCTTGACCCCGCCGAAGCGCTTGGACAAGAGGGAGAGCAAGATGACTTTGAGGAAACTTTTCAGCTTCGTCGCGGCCGCCGCGCTGGTCGCCGCCGCGACGTTGGCGACGCCCGCGGGCGTCGCCGCGAAAGACTCCGGCGAGCAGCGCCGCGCCGCGGCGCGCGTGCAGGAGCCAATCGATCTGGCCGTGCTCGTGCAGGACGACTTGGTGGCTCGCGTCGGCAACGAGCTGGGCGTGACGCGCGACTTCATCCGCCGGCTTCCCGCCGGCTCGCGCGTGATGGTCGGCTACCTGACTTCCGGATCGCTTCAGGTGCGCCAGCAGTTCACGGACGACTTGGACGCGGCCGCGCGTAGCCTGCGCATCCCGCGCGCCTCGGCCTCGTCCGCGCCGTACAACCCTTACGTCGAAGTGGTGCAGGCGTTGCGCCGCTTTGACGAGACGGGCAAGAACCGCCGCGTCGTGCTGCTCGTCTCCGACGGCCTCGACATCTCGCGCGGCTTCGACGCCTCGACGGTCATCAACAGCATCGACCTCGCGCGCGCGGCCCGCGAGGCGAAGAAGCGCGACGTGACCGTCTATTCGTTCTACGCCCCGTCGGTCGGCGTCTCCGGCTACAACCGCACGCTGGCGAGCTACGGCCAGAGCGCGCTCAACCGCCTCTCCCGCGAGACCGGCGGCCGCGCCTTCTTCCAAGGCACGGACTTCGTGACCTTCGACGCCTACTTCGAGCGGCTCGGCCGCGCGCTGAACAGCCGCGACGCTTTCTAAGCCCGCGGGAGACGGCGACAGGGAAACAGGGGGAGTGGCTGCCGAAGCGGCGGCCGCTCCCCCTTAAACTTTTCCGGCCCGCGCTTGAAATTTTCCCCTTGCCCTCCAACGCGTTTGGTTTTAGAGTGCGCGCGTGCGGCGCGGCGCGCTGAAACTTAGACCGCGTTTCTCCGGTTGCGGGCGATGAAGAAGGACGGCGGAATCGAGTACTGCCTTGTAGTCGAGGGCGGGTACCTGTCGGAGGCGGAGGCGGAGCACGCCCTGCGCGACCCGTTCATCGAGGATTGGGTCGAGGAGAGGGGCCGCTTCCGCATCCACAACCTCGGCGAGATGGAGATCGCGCCGGGCGTCGTCCTCGGCTCGCTCGGCGTCGTGATGGTGGACGACGGCGTCTTCGAGATCGCCAGCACCGACCCCGAACACCCGCTCACCGAGCACAAGGCCAAGCAGGTCGCCGACGCGCTGCGCCGCTACGACATGTTCGACGAGATCGCGGTCGAGCCGCGCGGCGGCGAAGGCGACGATGGCGAGGGCGATTAGCCACCTCAACGGACAGTCTTAAGTTTTCAGTTAAGGCAAGCCGCTCGGCTGGAAACTGGAAACTGAAAACCCGTCTCCCGCAGCTAAGCGCGCCCCGCGCCGCATCAATCCCCGCCTGAAACCCCGCCCAAGTTCTGCTCAACTTTCCGCGCGGGCCGGTCGGTGTTAGACTGCATGGCCCGACCGAAGTGATCCACGGTCTGCACCCGCGCTGAATGGCCCTACCTGTTGAATTCTTAGACGGTCGTGTGCGCGTCGGCGTCGGCGACATCACGCGCGAGCCGGTTGACGCGGTCGTCAACGCCGCCAACTCGTCGCTCTTGGGCGGCAGCGGCGTGGACGGCGCGATCCACCGCGCGGGCGGCCCCGCGATCCTCGAAGCGTGTCGGGAGTTGCGGCGCACGCGCTACCCCGGAGGGCTGCCGGCGGGCGAGGCCGTTGCGACGACCGCCGGGAATCTGCCCGCGCGCTTCGTGATCCATACGGTCGGCCCCATCTGGGGCCAACACGCGGGGCGCGAGGCGGAACTCCTCGCCGCCTGCTACCGCAACTCGCTCGCCGCCGCCGCCGAGCTTGGTTTGGCGGCGGTCGCGTTCCCGGCCATCTCGACCGGCGCGTACGGCTACCCGAAGCCGGAGGCCGCGGCCGTCGCGTCGCAGGCCATCAAACAGTTTTTAGTTCAGCCCGCCGCGGCCGGCTCCGAAAGCTCGGGCGGGGCGACGTTGAAGGAAGTCCGGCTCGTCTTCTTCTCTCCCGACGACGCGGAGATTTTCATACGCAGCCAGCAGTTCGATTAATCTACCCCGAAGGAATTTTCCCCACCTGATGCAAACGACGATGGAGCCAATCGAGGCCGAAACGACAGAGGAACGCAAACTGCCCGAGAGCGTGGCCGCGCTCGGGCGGCTGGCAGAGAACTACTGGTGGAGTTGGGCCGCCGACGGCCCCGGCGTCTTCCGCGATCTCGACCCGCAACTCTGGGAGGACTGCGAGAACAACCCGCGCTGCCTGCTCTCGGAAGTGACCGAGCTGCGCCTCTCAAGAATGGCGACCGAGCCGGCCTACACCGAGCGCGTCGGGCGTCTGGCGGAAAAGTTCGACCGCTACATGGACGCGCCCGAGACGTGGGCGCGCTCGCACGTCCCCGAGATCACGCCGGAGAACCCGGTCGCCTACTTCTGCGCCGAGTTCGGCGTGCACAACTCCCTGCCGCTCTACTCCGGGGGCTTGGGAATGCTGGCGGGCGATCACCTGAAGTCCGCGAGCGATCTCGGCCTGCCGCTCGTCGCCGTCGGGCTGCTCTACCACTACGGCTACTTCCGCCAGCGCATCCGCCGCGACGGGCTACAGGAGGAGCACTACGGCAAGATCGGCCCGGAGAATCTGCCGCTCGGCCCCGTCTTAGATCAGGCGACGGGCGAGCCCTTGCGGCTGCGGATGGAGGTGCGCGGGCGGACTGTCGTGCTGCGCGCGTGGCTCGCGCAGGTCGGCCGCGTCAAACTCTACCTGCTCGACTCGAATTTGCCGGAGAACGACGAGACCGACCGCCTGATCACGGGCCACCTCTACGGCGGCGACCGCGAGACGCGCTGCGTGCAGGAGATCGTCTTAGGCGTCGGCGGCGTCCGTCTGCTGCGCGCGCTCAATGTCGCGCCCCACGTCTATCACCTGAACGAAGGCCACTCGGCCTTCCTCACGCTCGAACTCGCGCGCGGGCTGATCGCCGCGGGCCGCCCGTTCGCGGAGACCGTCGGCGAAGTCCGCTCGCGCTGCGTCTTCACGACGCACACGCCGGTCGCGGCCGGGCACGACGAGTTCGTCCCCGAGTTGGTCGAGCGCTGCTTGGGCCGCGACTTCATCTCGTCGCTGAATCTGTCGGACGAGGAGTTCTTCGATCTCGGGCGCGTCGAGCGCGGCGACGAGCGCGAGTTGTTCGGGCTGACGCCGCTGGCCCTCAAGATGTGCCGCTCGACGAACGGCGTCAGCCGCAAGCACGGCGAGGTGTCGCGCCAATTGTGGGTCGCGGCCTTCCCCGGCAGGAGCGCCGACGAAGTCCCGATCACCTCGGTCACCAACGGGGTGCACGCGCCGACGTGGGTCGCGCCGCTGCTCCGCAACCTCTACGAGCAGTACGTGTCTCCCGACTGGGAGGGGCGCGAGTGCGACGCCGAGCTTTGGTCGCGCGGCGCGGCGGCGATCCCCGACGAGGAGTTGTGGCGCGCGCACCTGCTGCTCAAGCAGCGGCTCGTCGCCTTCGTCCGCCACCGCGTCTACCACCAGCGCCTTCAGCAGGGCGAGCCGCTGGAGCGCGCGCAGGCCGCGCGCACGCTCTTCGACGCGAACGCCCTGACCATCGGCTTCGCCCGGAGGGTCGCGGCCTACAAGCGTTGGGACTTGCTCCTGACGGACACGGAGCGCCTGATGCGTCTCATCACGGACGAGGGGCGGCCCGTCCAGTTCGTCTTCGCCGGCAAGGCGCACCCGCAGGATCAGGGCGCGAAGCTGATCCTCCAGCAGTTGGAGTCGTGGAAGAACGACCCGCGCGTCGCGCGCCGCGCCGTCTTCATACAGGACTACGATCAGGAGATCGCGCGGCAGCTCGTCCAGTCGGTCGACGTGTGGCTCAACGTCCCGCGCCGCCCGCTCGAAGCTTCGGGCACGAGCGGCGAGAAGGTGGCGATGAACGGCGGGCTGAACCTCTCGGTCTTGGACGGCTGGTGGCCCGAAGGCTACGACACGACGAACGGCTGGGCGGTGGGCGAGCACTCGCTCGCGGAAGGCGCGGGCGACGAGGACGAGGTGGACGCCGAGTCGCTCTACCGCCTCTTGGAAGAGCGCGTCGTCCCGCTCTACTACGAGCGCGACGAGCGCGGGGTGCCGCGCGGCTGGGTGCGGATGATGAAGCGCGCCATCGAGACCTTAGTGCCCGCCTTCAACAGCGACCGCATGGTGCAGGACTACGCCCGGCAGATTTACCTCGGCCCGGAAAAGAATTAACCACGGAGGACGCGGGGGCACGGAGGAAGGATTTAGGATTTAGGATTTAGAGTTGAAGCCCGAGATTTGGGATTTGAAATCTGAAAGCCTCAGACCTAAATCCTAAATCCTAAATCCCTGTCTTCCCCGAGTCCTCCGTGGCCGAACTTCCGGCTTCGCGCAAAGACGGCAGTTGAAGGAGGCTTGGGAACGTGAGCACAGAGCGCCCGCTCTTCATCCCCGTCATCCTCGGCACGTCGCGGCAGGGCCGCGCCAGCGAGCACGCCGCGCGCTTCATGCTCGGCGAGCTGCAAAAGCGCGACGGCGTCGAGACCGTCCTCGTCGACGTGCGCGAGCTGAACTTCCCCTTCGACGACGAGGACGGCGGCATCAAGGACGCGGACTTCAGCCAACTCTGCGAGCGCGCCGACGCCTACGTGATCGTCGCGCCCGAGTACAACCACGGCTATCCGGGATCGCTCAAGCACGCGCTCGACACGAACCTCAAGGAGTACATCCACAAGGCGGTCGGCCTGTGCGGCGTCTCGGCCGGCGGCTTCGGCGGCACGCGCGTCGTCGAGCAGCTCGTGCAGATCGTCCGCGAGCTGGGGATGGCCGTCACCTTCTACGACATGAACTTCTCCCACGTCGGCAAACTGTTCGACGCGTCCGACGCGCTTCAGGACGACTCCTACCACCGCCGCGCCGACAAGTTCCTCAAAGAACTCCTCTGGATGGCGCGCGTCCTCCGCCACGGCCGCGAGAACTTCCCCACCGGGTAGCCCGCCGCCGCGCGCCCTCAGCCGTTGCCCGCGGACTGACCGCGTCGCTCGCCCGCCGCCTCGTTGTCCGCCAGCGACTGCATCGCCGCGCCCGCGACGAGTCCGCCATCGAGACCGTCGCCCAGCTGGCGGGCAAGCGGATC
>DATCVD010000218.1:0-2906 GCA_036567125.1 Pyrinomonadaceae bacterium
CCCGCGCCCTCCGCGGCCGATTCCCCGGCCGCCCCTTCGGGCGCGAAGCAGCTGCGCGTCGCTCTGCTCTACAAGCGCGGGGCGCAGCCGGACGAGCACGTCTTGAAGTTCCTCGAAGCCGAGTTGACGCGGGCCGGGCACAGCGTCTTCATCGACCGGCACTTGACCATCGGCGTCGAGTGGGCGAAGGAGATCGAGCGGCAGGTGCGCTCGGCCGACGCGGTCGTGCCCGTGCTCTCGGCCGCGTCGGCGCAGAGCGAGATGGTCGCCTACGAGGTGCAGATCGCGAACGAGGCCGCGCAGCAGGCGGACGGCCGTCCGCGCATCCTGCCCGTCCGCGTCAACTTCGAGGGCGCGCTGCCCGACCCGCTCTCCGGCATCCTCGCGCCGATCCAGTACTTCCTCTGGCGCGACGAGTCGGACGATCAGCAGATGCTCGCGCAACTGCTCGACACGCTCGTCGCGCCCGAAGCCGCCGAGATCGATCCGAAAGACCTGAAGCAGCCGGGCGGCGCGGTCGCGCTCGACTCGAAGCTCTACGTCGTGCGCCCGACGGACGACGAGTTCCTGCAAGCCCTCCGCCGCCGCGACAGCATCGTGCTCGTCAAGGGCGCGCGGCAGATGGGCAAGACCTCGCTGCTCGCGCGCGGCATGGAGCTGGCCCGCAAGGAGGGCGCGGAAGTCGTCCTGACGGACTTCCAGAAGTTGAACGCCGCGCACCTCGAATCGGTCGAGAGCTTCTTCCTCGCGCTCGCCGAGATGCTCTACGATCAACTCGACCTCCCCGCCGAGCCGGAGTGGGCGTGGAACCCGAAGCGCGGCGCGAGCATCAACTTCGAGCGCTACGTCCGCCGCGAGGTCTTGAAGAAGGTCGAGAAGCCGCTGGTGTGGGCGATGGACGAAGTCGACCGGCTGCTGACCGTCAGCTTCGGCAGCGAGGTCTTCGGCCTCTTCCGCTCGTGGCACAACGAGCGGCAGCTCGATCCCACCTCGCCGTGGGAGCGCCTGACGCTCGCCATCGTCTACGCGACCGAGCCGCACCTCTTCATCTCGGATCAGAACCAGTCGCCGTTCAACGTCGGCACGAAGCTGGAGCTGCGCGACTTCACCGTCGAGCAGGTCGCCGACATGAACCGGCGCATCGGCTCGCCGCTCGCGTCGGGCGCGGAGGTCGCGCGCTTCCAACACCTGCTCAGCGGCCACCCCTACCTCGTCCACCGCGGCCTCTACGAGATGAAGCTGCGCGGGCGCGGGCTCGACGAGTTCGCCGCCGCGGCCACGCGCGACGAGGGGCCGTACGGCGATCACCTGCGCCGCATCCTCGTCCTGCTCGCGCGCGACGCGGAGCTGACCGGGGAGGTGCGCCGCATCCTGCGCGGCCAGCCCTGCGAGTCGATGGACAACTTCTACCGCCTGCGCAGCGCCGGCCTCGTCGCCGGCGACTCGTCCCGCGAGGCGGCCATGCGCTGCGCCCTCTACAGCGAGTACCTCGGCCGCCACCTGCTCTAGAACACCTCAGATGGCCGACGCGCAAGCAAACTTCTACGTCATCGGCGGCACGCTCCAGAGCAGCGCCGCCTCGTACGTCGCGCGCCGCGCCGACCTCGATCTCTACGAGGGCCTGCGCGCGGGCCGCTTCTGCTACGTCCTGACCTCGCGCCAGATGGGCAAGTCGTCCCTGATGGTGCAGACGGCCGTCAGGCTGCGGGCCGAGAACGTCGCGGTCGCCGTGCTCGACCTCACCGCCATCGGCCAGAACCTGACGGCCGAGCAGTGGTACGACGGGCTGCTCAACCGGGTGGGCCGCCAGCTCGACCTCGAAGACGAACTCGAAGACTTCTGGAGCGACAACGAACGACTCGGCCCGCTGCAACGCTGGATGATGGCGGTGCGCGAGGTGGTGCTCAAAGAGCGGCGGGGGCAGATCGTCTTCTTCGTCGACGAGATCGACGCCGTCCGCAGCCTCCCCTTCTCGACCGACGAGTTCTTCGCCGGCATCCGCGAGTTCTACAACCGGCGGACGGAAGACCCGGAGCTCGCGCGCCTCACCTTCTGCCTGCTCGGCGTCGCCACCCCTTCCGATCTGATCCGCGACACGCGCACCACGCCCTTCAACGTCGGGCAGCGCATCGAGCTGACCGACTTCACCGAGGAAGAGGCCGCGCCGCTCGCCGCCGGTCTCGGCCGGCCCACGGCCGAGGGGCGCGAGATGATCCGCCGCGCGCTCTACTGGACGGGCGGCCACCCGTACCTGACGCAGCGCCTCTGCCGCGCCGTCGCCGAAGACGCGACCGCCGCCGGCCGCGGCGGCGTCGACCGCGTCTGCGAATCCCTCTTCCTCTCGGCCCGCGCGCGCGAGCGCGACGACAACCTGCTGTTCGTCCGCGAGCGGATACTGCGCAACGAGGCCGACCGCGCCGGGCTGCTCGATCTCTACCTGAAGGTGCGCGAGGGCAAGCGGGTCGCGGACGACGAGGCCGACCCGCTGGTGAGCGTGCTGCGCCTCTCCGGCATCACGCGCGCCGTCGAGGGGCGGCTCCTCGTCCGCAACCGCATCTACAGTCACGTCTTCGACCGCGCGTGGGTCATCGCCAACATGCCGGACGCGGAGTTGCGCCGGCAGCGCGCCGCGTACCGCCGCGGCCTCGTGCGGGCCGCGACGGTCGCCGCCGTGATCCTGCTCGTCATGACTGCGCTCGGCCTCGTCGCCCTGCGGCAGCGCAACCGCGCGATGGAGGAGTCGCGCCGGGCGGACACGAACTTCCGGCAGTTGCAGCACAAGCAGCTTCAGCTGGAGCGCGCGCTGGTCGAGGCGCAGACGCAGCGCGGCATCGCGGAGGAGCAGCGCACGGAGGCCGACCGGCAGCGGCAGGCCGCGACCGAGCAGCAGCAGGAGGCCGAGCGCG
>DATCVD010000219.1:0-4442 GCA_036567125.1 Pyrinomonadaceae bacterium
GCGCCGTTTACTCCCACAAAAGTACCGAAGGGAGCTGGTCGGGGCGAGCCATGCGCAGCAGCTCGTAGCCGATGCCGGCCGTGCCCTGGAAGAAGCCCGGGTTGTCTACCTGCTTGGGCAGCATCGGGTGCGAGAGGAAGCCGCCCGATTGCTCCGCCCTGGTCACTGTCCGCCAGGCACGCGCTCGCGCCGCCTCCTCCAGTTCCGGGCGCGAGAGCCGCTGACCCGCCGACAGCAATATCTCCGCCCGGCCGAGGTTGCCGCAGCAGAGTCCGTCCTTCTCTCCCATCGCGCCTTGCGAGACGGTCTGGAGCGCGGCGTCAACGTCCCGCCCGACCTCCGGCGAGTCGAAGCCTGCCCGGCCGGAAATTCTGGCGAGGCCGATGCCCGCCGCGCCGTGGCACCACGCGTTCCTGAAGACGGGGCGGTGCTCCGGGTTGTCGCGGAAGTCGGGCCAGTTGCGCGCCGCCTCGTCGTAGAATGTGTCCTCAAAGGCAATCGCCTCGCGCGCGGCCCGCCCGAAGGCTTCACGTCCCGACGCGCCGCGGAGGCGCAGCAGCGCGAGCGCGATGCCCGCCGCGCCGTGCGAAAACCCGGTCATGAACTCGCCGCGTCGCGTCCGCCACGCGGCCCCCCGCCCGGCCGGCTCTTGCCTGCCGAGCAGATGCTCGCCGCACCGGACGGCCTGCTCAAGCACTTCTGAGTTACGGGTTGCGTCGTAGAGCGCGAGCAGCCCCAGAATCAGACCGGCCGCCCCGTCGACGACATCAAGGGCCGCGTCGGAGTCGATCCACTCACGACTGATCTTCCCGGCCGCCGTCAGCGCGTCGCCGAGAAGCGCCGGCTCGTCCGCCAACTCCGCGCAGCGGGTGAGCGTGTAGATCAGAGAGCCGATGCCGGTCGCCGCGCCGAGCGGGTAGCCGAGATCGATCATGCGCCGCGCGTCGGTCGCCCCGACGAACTTACGCACGGGCGCGAGTGCGGCCAGCGCCGTCGCGCGCCCCTCGCCCGTCACGCGCGCGAGCGCGGCGTAAAACAACGCCACCCCCGCGAGGCCGTCGTACAAGTCCATGCCGAGCGGCCTGAGCGCGCGGTGCACCGTCCCCGGCAAAAGCTGGGGCGCGATCCACGTGACGCTGCCGTCGGAGGCGCGTATGGATTCGCGCTCGATCCCGGCGGCGATGGCTCGCGCCTCGGCAATCAACTCGTCGGGCTTGAGCGACGGACTCGCGTCGTCTCCTAATGCTTGCGCCGGTTCTGCGGCCGCGCTCGTTTCGTGTCCGGCGGTGACGGCCGCGGCGCGCAGGGACGCGTCGATGAAACGCGCCTGCACCTCCGCGTCCGCCTGATTCAGCGACGAGAGCTTGCGCCGCACGCGCCGGAGCGCCGTCTCGGCGAAGGCACCCTTTAAAACCTTGCCCGTCGGGAGCGCCAGATCGACTTGGTCGGCGAAGACCGTGAAGCGCGGGATGTCCAGACGCTCCAACGCGGCCACCTCGGCTTCGAGGATCAGGCGGAAGCGCTCCTTCTGACGCGACCCGAGGTAGAGGCGGCTCAGGAAGTCGATCTGAATGCTGCGCTCCACCCCGCTCTTCAAATACCGCGGGGCGTAGAGTCGCTTGAGGAGCAGGCTGTAGATGCGCGTCGCGTGAAAGACGAGACGAATCTCCTGCCGCCCGATTTGATCGACGGGGCCGCCGTCGGCCAACAGCTCGCCGCGCAGCCCGACCAGCAAGTCGTACAGACGCCGGAACCCGCCGACGATCTCCGCCGCGTAGGCCGGGGCCGACAGCGCGGCGCCGTTCAGGTGCGGCAGGTGCTCTCCCGAATCGACGCGGACAGGCTCCTGCTCCAACTCCAGCGCGTCCGTATTAACGCCGCGCCAGCGCCGCTTCAAGTAAGGCGTGGCCTGTCCGGGCGTCGCGCCGAGGCCGCTCATGTCGAAGCACGCGCCGTCGGGGCCGGCCTCCCACGAGGGCAGGAAGCCGGTGCGCAGAACCGAGTCGTGCAGAATCTCGTCGGCGGTCGCTTCGGCCGGCGGGAGGTCGGCCGAATGGCGCGGGGTGTGGTGCATGAGGGTTTCCATGTCGATCAGCACCGGGTAGCCCTCGGCCGCGATGATGTTCTCGTAAAAGCAATCGTAACCGTCGAGCGCGTAGAGCAGGCACAACAACTGCCCGGCGCGGACGTAGAACTGCCGCGCCTCGGCTTCGTCGCGGCAGGGCGCGTGGCGGGCGGCCTCGACCCACCCGCGGCCGCCGCAGTCGAGCACCCTCAGGACGCGGAAGTCGCCGCCGCGCTCGTTTAAAAATTGCAGGAGCGCGAACCACGCCTTCTCGACGCGGATGTCGCGCGGCTTGTAGACGAGCCGCAGCCCGCCCGTGAATTCGAGCAGCGCGACGGTGCGGCCGCCGTTGTGCCCGTCGGATTGTGAGGGCCTGACGGCCGCGACGGGGCCGGCGTCGCGCCCCCCGCCGAACGTCTCGCGGATGCGCGGCAGGTCTGCTTCCAGAGCCTCCGCCAACTCCGAGACGTTGCGCGACCACTGCTCGACGGTCAGGCAGAGCAGCCGCGCCAGCGTCGGGTACTTGAGGAAGAAGTTTTGCAGTCCGCCATCCAGCATGGCGGACGAGAAGGCGTCGAAAAGTTTCGTCCCGGCGTCGGCCGTCGTCGCCGCCGCCGCGCCGCCGCGCGCCGAACGGAGGACGGAGAATTCGAGGTAGAGCGTGGGCGCGGCGACGTGGCTGAGCTGGCGCAGGAGGTCGTCGGCGAGCGCGAGCAGAATCTCCCGCGTGAACTGAGAGTGGCAGGCGGGCGCGAGCAGGTCGAGGCCGGCGCGCGCGAACGGCGAGAGGATTTTTCCGAAAGGGTGGCGCGAGTGGGGCGCGTCCGTCCCCGGCGCGAGCTTCAGCGCCGACGCTAAGATTCGCGTCCAGTCCGGTAGCCGTTCCGGGGGCCGGACGTTGCCGAGCGCGCCGAGCGCCTCGCGCGGCGTCGTCCCGAGCCACCCCAGCCGCTTCTCGAAGACTTGCTCGTCGCCGCGCGCGATCTTTTCCCGCCACGCCGCGAGCCTCCGCTCCGCCAGCCCCGCGCTCGCGCCGTCGCGGAGCGGCTCCGACTCGCCCCGCAGGCGCTCCCACAACGTCGAGGCTTCGGCCGCGATGATGCCCGGCGCGAGCGACGGCGGCGTCTTAGGGCTGCTCATCGGACGCGTCCCTCTCCAGCAGCCCTTCGTTGACGAGCCTGCGCGCGAGCACCACCTTTTCCCGATCATTTAAATCGCCCGGCAGCGCGCGCACGGCGAACGCGCGATTCCGCTCGACGAAGTCGAGGGCCGGGGCGATCTTCTCCGGCCCGGTGATCCTCCCGCCCGAGTATTGCAGGACCGCGTAGCCGCGGCCGTGCGCGGTGCGGCAGATCACCCCGGCGCGACGCCGCAGGCGACTGTCGGGGGTGAGTTCGACTTCGGCGGTGAAGAAGTCTTCGTCGGGCGGCGGCTGCTTCGAGACGATCAACTGTTCCGCGAGTTTGCCCAGAGCGTCGTCGAGACGCAGGAGGCCGGGCAACTGCCGGAGTAAGTTTTGCAGCGGCTCCTGCAAATCCGCCCCGGCGTGGAGGAAGGCCGGGGGGAGGGCCTTGCGGAACTGTTTATCGGCCCGCGCGGTCGAGACCGCCGCCGCCACGAAGTCCACCCACGTGATGACGTTCACGCCAACCGAGACGTGCAGCGAAGTCTGGCCCGTCGTGCGGCCCGCGTGCACGTAGCCGCGCGGCATGTAGAGGACGCTGCCGGCGCGCAGCTCCGCCTCGAACACGAGCGGCGGGAGTTTATCCTGCGGGATGTCGTAATGCTCGCCGGGCAGCGGCAGGTAGGACGCAGGCTCGCGCACCTGCCACAGCTTGCTGCCCTCGACCTGAATGACGAACACGTCCATCACGTCGAAGTGGAACGCGAAGCCCTGCGAGTCGGGCGGCGTCAGGTAGAGGTCTGTGTCGATGGGGTGGTGCAGCCGCTCTTGCAGCGCGGCCTTCAAACGCGCCACCGGCTCCCACAGGTTCTCCAGCCGGTTGATGAGGATCGTGTGGCCGTTGCGCCACGCCTCGCGGACTTTTTTGAGCTGCGGCGAGCCGTCGACGTTCGTCCAACGCGTCTGCGCCGGGCTGCCGCCTTTGACGACGAGCAGCCCTTCCGGGGTCGGCGGGCGCAGGTAGTGCAAGAGCCGGCCCATGTCTTTCGAGGAGAACAGGTGCGCGAAGCGGTCGGGCGCGCCCTCGATCAGGACGGGGCGTCTCTCCCAGTACTCCTCGAAGAAATGCTCCGCCGTGAGCGGGTGGATGAGTTCCTCGAAACTGATGGGTTGCGACATATCGTGCTCCACGCCCTACTCGCAGGGCGGCCGCCCGCCGGGCCGGCCGAACCCGCGGGTGAGCCGGGCGGCGCG
>DATCVD010000220.1:0-4225 GCA_036567125.1 Pyrinomonadaceae bacterium
GCGCGCGCTCGAAGTCGGCCGCGGCCGCGCCCAACTCGCGCCGCGCGACGCGCAGGTCGCCGCGCTCCGAGAGCGCCTGAAAGTAGTCCGGGAACGACTCGACGGCGCGCGTCAGGCTCAGGAGCGCCTCATCGGGCCGCCCCTGCCGCTTGAGCTTGAGGCCGCGCTCGAAAGCCTGCCGCGCCTGCTTCGGAACCTTCTGCGTCGCCTCCGCGACGGAGACGGTCGCGGGCCTGTGCGCCGCGTCGCGCGGCGCGGCGGCGGGCGCGCGCAGCGAGAGGTTGACCGTCATCCGGCCCGTGCCGGCGTTCGACGTGTCGGCCTCGGACGCGCCGGAGGCGAGCGAAGAATCGTTGAGGCTCACGGCCGCCACCGAATACTTGCCCGGCGGCAGCTCCCTGAACTCGAACCTCCCGCTGTCGCTCGTCACCGCGACGCGGTTGATGCCGTCGCGGCCCGTCAGGCTCACGCGCACGTTGGCCGCCCCGCGCTCGTCCGGCAGCGAGACGCGCCCCTCGACGGTGAAGTAGCGCGTGGGCTTGGGCGCTTCGCGCTGCTGCGCCGGGGAAGTGATGTGGCAGGCGAAGCAGACGAGCGAGGTGAAGGCAAAGCGTGTCAGCCGAAATCTCATGGCCTGTCGCTCCTGACCCGCCGGCCGGTTTGGCGAGGCGCGCCGCGCGGGACGGCCGAAGCATACGCCCGCCGGCGAGTCACTTGCAAAAAACGGCGGGCGCGGAACGCGGAACGGCGAGCTGAACACAACTGTCTTTCACTTCGTCGTTCCGCGTTCCGCGCCCGCCGCTCCCCGTCACTTGGCGACGACTTCGAGCCGCGCCGTCTGGAACTTGACCGAGCTCGTGCCGACCATGATGTCGAACGCGCCCGGCTCGACGGTGCGGTTCATGTTGATGTCGAGGAACGAGAGCTTGTCGGGCGTGATGGTGAAGGTGACGGTCTTCGTCTCGCCGGGCGCGAGCGAGACGCGGCGGAAATCCTTCAGCTCCTTGACGGGCCGCGTCACCGAGCTGACGAGATCGCGGATGTAGAGCTGCACGACCTCGTCGCCCGCGCGCCGGCCCGTATTTCTAACCGTGACGCTCACCTCGGCGCGGCCCGCCGGCCCGATCTGCGCGGGCGCGACGCGCAGGTTCGCGTACTCGAAGGTCGTGTAGCTGAGGCCGTGGCCGAAGGGGAAGAGCGGCTCCTTGTTCGCGTAGAGGTAGCCGCGCCGCGCCGTCGGCTTGTGGTTGTAGTAGATGGGGAGTTGGCCGACCGAGCGCGGGAAGCTGACGGGGAGCTTGCCCGCCGGGTTGTAGTCGCCGAACAGCACGTCGGCGACGCCCGTGCCGGTCTCTTGGCCGAGGTAAAAACCTTCGAGGATGGCCGGCACGTTCTCGGCGACGTAGTTGATCGCGAGCGGCCCGGCGTTGATCAGCATCACGACGACGGGCTTGCCCGTCCCTAAAATCGCGCGGACGAGATCGTTCTGCCGGCCGACGAGTTCGAGCGAGTCGCGGTCGCCGAGGTGGTTGTCGGCCCAAGCCTCCTTGTTCGTGTCCTCGTTGCCGCCGATGACGACGAGCGCCGCGTCGGAGGCGCGCGCCGCCTCGACCGCCTCCGCGATTGACTTCGCGTCCTCCTCCGGGTTGCTCAGCCGCGACGTGTCGGCCCACCAGTCGCCGCCCTCCTCCGTGATCTTAACGCCGCGCGCGTAGTTCACTTTCACCGCGCCGCCGACCTTCGCCCGCACGCCATCGAGGACGCTCACGCCGCGGCCCGGATCGTCGCTGTAGCCGCCGAGGTGCGCGCGGTCGGCGTTCGGGCCGATGACGGCGATCGACTTGAGGCGCGCGCGGTCGAGCGGCAGCAGGTTCCCGTCGTTCTTGAGCAGGGTGATCGAGCGGCGCGCGGCCTCGGCCGCGAGCTCCTGATGCGCCCGCGAGTTGGTGACGCGCTCGGCGCGCGCGGGATCGACGTAAGGGTTCTCGAAGAGGCCGAGCAGGAACTTGGCCCGCAGGTTTCTCGCGACGGCGCGGTTTAAAACCTCCTCCGACACCTTGCCCTCGCGGACGAGCGCGACGAGCGACGCGTACGCGTCGGGGTCGGGCAGCTCGATGTCGACGCCCGCCTCGATTGCGGCCTTCGCGGCCTGCGGCTTGTCGGCCACGATCTTGTGCAGGCTCTCCATCTGCGGGATGCCGTAGTAGTCGGAGACGACGTGGCCGCGGAAGCCCCACTCTTGGCGCAGGACTTTTTCGAGCAGCCAGTGGCTCGCGTGCGAGGGCACGCCGTCGATCTCGTTGTAGGAAGCCATCACGCTCATCACGCCGGCCTCTTTGACCGCCGCCTCGAAGCTCGGCATGAAGACTTCGCGGATGATGCGCTCGGAGTAGTTGGCCGGCGCGATGTTCGTCCCGCCTTCGGGCTGGCCGTGCGCGGCGTAGTGCTTGGCGGTGGCGATGACGTGCTCGTCGTCAACGTTCGGCCCCGGCCCCTGCAAAGCCTTGATCACGGCGACGCCCATGCGCGAGACGAGGTGCGGGTCTTCGCCGTAGGTCTCGTCCGTGCGGCCCCAGCGCGGCTCGCGGCCGAGATCGAGGTTGGGGCCGAGCACCTGATGGCTGCCGCGCGCGCGCGTCTCCAGCGCGGCGGCCGTGAAGACGCGCGCGACGAACTCCGTGTCCCAACTGCTCGCCAGGGCGAGCGGCTGCGGGAAGTGCGTGCCGCCGCGCGCCATCAGGCCGTGCAGCGCCTCGTCGTGGAAGATCGCGGGGACGCCGAGGCGCGTCTGCTCGACCAGCCAACGCTGCAACGCGTTGGCGAAGAGCGCGCCCTCGCGCGGGCCTTTCCGCTCACGCTGGCGCGCGATCTGGCCGACGCCGTGCGGCATCACCTGCCGCGCCTTCTCGGGCGAGAAGTCGCCGCGGTCGGTCGAAAAATCGGTCTGCGGCCCGACTTGCGGCCGCTGCCCCCAGAGGCAGACGAGCTGCGCCACCTTCTCTTCGAGCGTCATGCGCGCGAGCAGGTCGGCCACGCGCCGCTCGACGGGCAGCCGCGCGTTCTTGTAGTCCGGCGCGGACGACTGCGGGCGCGCGGCGGGAGTCTGCGCGGGCGACAGCGCGAGGGCGAGTGCCGCGCACGACAACGCGGCGCGCCGCGCCGCTCTGACGAGTCTCATGATCGAATGTCCCCTTCCCTTCCTGAGTCTCGGATCGAAGCCGGCGAGTGCGAAGGCGCGCGCCGTGTCATAAGTCGATAACTCCGAGGGCGCGGCGGAGGGCGAAGTAGGCGGGCTTCGGCCGCCAGTCGCGGTCGTAGATCAGCGCGTCGCCCCAGCCGGGGAACTCGCCGGGTACCCACGAATACTTGTCCGCGAAGCCCCACAGCACGAGCGCCTTGCATTTCGGCTCCGACAGGCAGAACTCGGCCGCGGAGGCGTAGCCTTCGGCCTGCCGCTCGTAGTCTGCCCGCGACGCCGGCAACTTCATCCGCACGTCCATCTCCGTGATCGAGAGTTCGAGGCCGAGCGCCGTGAGGCGCTTCGCGTTCTCGCGGTGCTCCGGGCCGACGCGGAAGCCGTTCAGCTCGTGCATCTGCCAGCCGACGCCGTCGACGGGCACGCCGCGGCTTTTGAGATCGCTGAGCAGCCTGTAGACGCCGTCGGACTTCCGGTTCACGCCCTCGGCCGAGTAGTCGTTGTAGTAGAGCACGGCCCGCGGGTCGGCCTCGCGCGCGAAGCGGAAGGCGAGTTCGATGTATTCGGGGCCGAGCGCGCGATGCCAGAAGGAGTCGGTGCGCAAGCCGCCCGTCTCGTCGTCGACGGCCTCGTTGACCACGTCCCACGCCGCGATTCGCCCGCGGTAGCGGCCGACGACCGCGCGGATGTGTTGGCGCAGAAGTTCGACCACCTCGCGGCGCGTGAACCTGCCGCGGAGCAGCCAGCGCGGGACTTGCCTGTGCCAGACGAGCGTGTGCCCGCGGATCGCCATCCGGTTCTCGCGCGCGAAATTGACGACGGCGTCAGCGCCGCGGAAGTCGAAGCGCGTGCGCGCCGGGCGCAGCGCGTCCCACTTGAAGGCGTTCTCGGCGACGACCATGTCGAACTCTCGCCGCAGCGTCCGGCGGTAGGCGGGATCGTCTCTCAGCGGGCGCACGGCGACGGCCGCGCCCAAGTGCAGGCCGCGGCGCGCGGCGTGATAGCGCAGCGGCTCGTCGTGCTGCGCCG
>DATCVD010000221.1:0-2443 GCA_036567125.1 Pyrinomonadaceae bacterium
ACTTCCGCGCGTCCACGGCCGCGCCGCGCGCGCCGTCGAACTCGTCGGCCCAGACGAGCCTCCAGCCCTGCGCGCGCGACGACGGCGAGAGCGCGAGGAGCGCGACGGCGGCGAAGGCGAGCGGGCAAAAACTGCGTGGCACGTGGATCATCCGATGGGCCGTTCGCGCGACGGGCGGGCGGCCGTCCTCCGTGTCGGCGCGTCGCGTCGCGGCGCGTTCGAGAGAGCTTCGAAGTAGTATCATGTCAGTCAGGAAACTCCGCAAGCCGGGGCGCGCGAGGGGCCGCGCGGGCCGCGCGGGCGACGGTCTTGACCGGCCGTCGCGCAAGGCGTACTCTCGACTTTCCGCGCAGAATGCGACGCCCGAAGCCACGGCCCGGTGAGCCGCCCGGCCGCGCCCGCACTTGGGTTCCGCGCGGAGCAACTTTCCGACGGGAGGCTCTCTATTCATGGCAGCAGACAGGTACACGCCGCGCCCCGAACACAAGTTTAGCTTCGGCCTCTGGACGGTCGGCAACCGCGGGCGCGACCCGTTCGGCGACGCGGTGCGGCCCACGCTCCCGCCCAACGACGCCGTCCGCCTGCTCGCCGAGGTCGGCGCGTGGGGCGTCAACTTCCACGACAACGATCTCGTGCCGATCGACGCCACGGCGCAGGAGCGCGACCGGATCGTGCGCGAGTTCCGCGGGGTCTGCGAGGAGACCGGCGTCGTCGTCCCGATGGCGACCGTCAACCTCTTCTACGAGCCGGTCTTCCGCGACGGCGCGTTCACCGCCAACGACCCGCGCGTGCGCGCCTACGCCGTGCAGAAGACCTGCCGCGCGATGGACTTGGGCGCTGAGCTGGGCGCGCGGGTCTTCGTCCTCTGGGGCGGCAGGGAGGGCACGGAGACCGACGCCTGCCGCCGGCCCGACGAGGCCATCAAGCGCTTGCGCGAGGCGCTCAACTACCTGTGCGAGTATTCGATCTCGCAGAAGTACGATTACAAGTTCGCGCTCGAAGCCAAGCCGAACGAGCCGCGCGCCGACATCTACATGCCGACGACGGCCGCGTACCTCCACTTCATCACGACGCTCGATCACCCCGACCTCGTCGGCGTCAACCCCGAAGTCGCGCACGAGCACATGCCGGGGCTGAACATGACGCACGCCGTCGCGCAGGCTTGGGAGGCCGGCAAGCTCTTCCACATCGATCTCAACGATCAGGTTCCCGGCCGCTACGATCAGGACTTGCGCTTCGGCTCCGCGAACCCGAAGACCGCCTTCTGGCTCGTCAAGTTCCTCGAAGACGTGGGCTACGAGGGGCCGCGCCACTTCGACTCCCACGCCTATCGCACCGAAGACTACGAGGGCGTCAAGGACTTCGCGCGCGGCTCGATGCGGACTTACCTGATCCTGAAAGAGAAGGCCGCGCGCTGGAACTCGCACCCCGAAATCAAGTCGCTCTTGGCCGAGATCGCCAAACTCGACGGCAACGGCAACGCGGTCGGCAAGTTCGAGCGGGGCCGCGCCGAGCAACTGCTCGCGCAGACGTTCGACCGCGCCGAACTCGCCTCCGCGGGGCTGAAGTACGAGCGGCTCGACCAGTTGACGATGGACATCCTGCTCGGCGTCGATTGAGCGGCCCGAAGCCCGTGAAGCGAATCAACCTCAAGAAGGCCAGCGTCGCGCGCGCCGACACGATCCGCACCATCAACCGCCAGATCGTGCTCAACTACGTGCGCGAGCGTTCGCCCATCTCGCGCGCCGAGATCGCGCACGAGACGGCGCTGCAACGCTCGACCATCTCGCTCATCGTCGAGGAGCTGAAGGCCGACGGGCTGATCGAGGAACTCGAAGGCGAATCGACCGGCGGCCGCCCGCCCGTGCTGCTTCGCTTGCGCGCCTCCGGCCCCGTCGCCGTCGGCGTGGACGTGGGCACGGCGCGCACGCTCGTCGCCACGAGCGATCTGGCGGGCCGCGTGCTCGACCAAGTCGAGTTCGAGACCGTGCCGGACGCCGACGAGACGCTCGACCGGATGATCCGCGCCGTCGCCCGGCTGATCAAAAAAGACCGCGAGACCATCGAGGGCGTCGGCGTCAGCCTCCCCGGCCTCGTCGATTTCGAGACCGGCACGGCGCTCTTCATCCCCTACTACAAGTGGCGCGAGTGGGACGTGCGGCGCGGCATCGGCGAGGCAACCGGTTTGCCCGTCATCGCGGACAACGACGCCAACGCGGCGGCGCTGGCCGAGCTGTGGTTCGGCCGGCCCGAGGTGCGCGAGGTGCGCGACTTCATCATGGTGCTCGTCGAGTCGGGCTTGGGCACGGGCGTCGTCTTCGACGGGCAGGTCTACCGCGGCGAGGCGGGCGCGGCCGGCGAGTTCGGGCACATGACCATCGGCGAGGGCGCGCCCGTCGCGTGCGCCACGGGCAGCCGCACCTGCTGGGAGGCTTTCGCCTCG
>DATCVD010000222.1:0-8038 GCA_036567125.1 Pyrinomonadaceae bacterium
GCGCGAGGCCGAGGCGCAGGCCCGCCGGTGGCAGGAGCGCGCCCGCAGCGGCGAGCCGCTCGACGTGGCCGGGGAGATGATGCGGCTGACGCTGCGGATCATCGGGCTGACGATGTTCACGACCGATCTCACCTCCGAGGCGGACGTGATCGGCCGCTCGCTCGACGTCATCCGCGCGCACTCCATCCGCGCGATGTGGCGGCCCGCCAACCTCCCCGTCTGGGTGCCGACGCCGTCGAACCTGCGCTTCCGCCGCGCGCTCGCCGCGGGCGACCGCGTGATGCGCGAGATGATCGAGGCGCGGCGCAGCGGCGAGATTCGGAACGACGACCTGCTCTCGCTGCTGCTGCGCGCGCGCGACGAGGAGACCGGCGAGGGGATGAGCGACGAGCAGTTGCGCGCCGAGGTCGTCACCATCGTCGGGGCCGGCCACGAGACGAGCGCGGTCACGCTCTCGTGGGCTTGGTACCTGCTGTCGCAGCACCCGGAAGTCGAGGGGCGGCTGCACGAAGAGCTCGCGCGCGTGCTCGCGGGCCGCACGCCGACGCTCGAAGACCTGCCGCGCCTCGCCTACGCGACGATGGTGGTCGAAGAGACGATGCGCCTCTACCCGCCCGCTTGGGCCATCAGCCGCACGGCCAAGCGCGCCGACACGCTCGGCGGCTACCCGGTCGCGGCCGGCTCCGAGGCGCTCCTGATCCCTTACGTCACGCACCGCCACCCGGACTTCTGGGACGACCCCGACGAGTTCCGGCCCGAACGGTTCGCGCCCGCGGCGAAGGAGTCGCGCCCGCGCTTCAGCTACTTCCCCTTCGGCGGGGGGCCGCGCCAGTGCATCGGCCAGCACTTCGCCATGGCGGAGATGCTGATCGTCGTCGCCACCCTCGCGCAGCGCTTCCGCCTCCGCCTCGCGCCCGGCCGCGCGGTCGTGCCCGAAGCCTCGATCTCGCTGCGCCCGCGCGAAGGCGTGCCGATGATTTTGCACGAGAGGTGAGCGGCCGGCGCGGGCGGCCCCTACGCCCCGGCGGCGCGGCTGCCTCGCTCGGTCGGGAGCGTGTAGTCGGGGAGGGCGCGGAAGGCGGTGGGGCCGACGGCGACGCGCGCAAAAGTTTACGCTGTTGCCAACCTCCGGCCCGCCGTGTTACTAGAGGCTCACACCCGAACAGATGAGGGGCGGCGGTCATCGAGAACTCGCATCACGCGCGGCCTCACGGAGGGACGATTGAGCCAGCAGACTCTAACGCAGATTGACGCGCGGCCGGCGCGCTGGGCGAAGGTGCTCGACCAGACGCGCTGCATCGGCTGCCACGCCTGCACGACCGCCTGCAAGTCCGAGAACGTCGTGCCCGTCGGCGTGACGCGCACCTACGTCAAGCACGTTGACGTAGGCCAGTTCCCGCAGGCGCGGCGCGCGCATCAGGTGACGCGCTGCAACCAGTGCGCGCACGCGCCGTGCGTGACGGCGTGCCCGACCTCTGCGATGTTCAAGCGCCCGGACGGCATCGTCGATTTCGACAAGTCCGTCTGCATCGGCTGCAAGGCGTGCATGGCCGCCTGCCCCTACGACGCCATCTTCATCAACCCCGAAGACCACTCGGCCGAGAAGTGCAACTTCTGCGCGCACCGCATCGACGTGGGGCTGGAACCCGCCTGCGTCGTCGTCTGCCCGGTCGAAGCGATCCTCGTCGGAGACATGAACGACCCGGACTCCAAAGTCGCACGCATCGTCAACCGCGACCCTGTTAACGTCCGCCGGCCCGAGAAGGAGACGCACCCGAAGGTCTTCTACAAGGGCGCGCACCAAGCCACGCTCGACCCGCTCGGCGCGCGCCGCCCCGACGGCCAGCTCTTCATGTGGAGCGAGCAGTCGCTCGCCTCGGACACCGTCAACAGCGGCCACCCGGAACATCACAACTCGTCGGCCGCCGCCCTGCTCTCCTACGACATCGGCCACTCGATCCCTTGGGACTGGCGCGTCAGCCTCTACACGTGGACGAAGTCAATCGCTGCGGGCGCGTACCTCGTCGCCGCATTGCTCATCATCTTCGCGTGGGTCTCCGGCCGACTCGCGCAGGCCGACGGCGCGACGGCCGCGACGGCCGCGACGGCGACCGTCTCCGGCGTCGCGCTGCTCGGCGACTTGTGGCTCTGGGTCGTGCCCGTCGTCTCCGGCGTCTTCCTCGCCGCGACGGGCGCGCTGCTCATCTGGGACTTGGAGCACCCCGCGCGTTTCTACATGATCTTCACGCGCCCGCAGTGGCGCAGTTGGCTCGTCAAGGGCGCGTTCGTCATCGCCGGCTACTCGCTCGTCCTCGCGCTCCACTTCCTGTTCGCCCTGCTCGGCAAAACTTCGTACACGCTCCCGCTCGTCGTCGCCGGCCTCCCGCTCGCCGCGATGACGGCCGCCTACACGGCCTACCTCTTCGCGCAGGCCAAGGCCCGCGACCTCTGGCAGAACCCGCTGCTCCCGCCGCACCTCTTCGTGCAGGCGTTGCTCGCGGGCTCGGCCGCGCTGCTCCCCTTCGCCGTCTTCCTCGCGGGGCCGGCCGTCGCGCCTCTGGCTTGGGCGCTCGGCGCGTCCTGCCTCCTCCACCTCCTCATGGTCTGGGGCGAGACCACGCTCGCGCACCCCACCGCCCACGCCCGCCTCGCCGAGCACGAGATGACGCGCGGCCGCTACAGCGCCTACTTCTGGGCCGGCCTCGCCCTCGTCCTGCTCGGCACGCTCGCCCCGTGGCTCGAACTCGCCGCCGTCCCCCTCGCCCTCACCGGCCTCCTCCTGCACGAGCACGCCTACGTGCAGGCCGGCCAATCCGTGCCGCTGGCTTGATGTGCGACGCGGAAGTTAAGATTCGGAAATGAGACGAAGTGCAATGAACAACTCCAAAGAAAGCTCGACGCTCTGGACGCCCGAAGTTGCGTCATCTTTCGACCCGGCCGCGGAAGCTGTAATCGAGCAGGGTGATTGTCTGGACATTCTCCAGAAATTGCCGGGGGGCTTTGCGAAACTGGTTATCACCTCGCCGCCCTACAACATTGGCAAGGAATACGAAAAAGCAACGCCCTTAAATCAATACCTCGACTCACTCGATCCCGTTCTTGAACAGGTTATCAGAGTCCTTTCGCCCGAAGGCTCTTTATGTTGGCAGGTAGGCAACTACATTTCCGACGGCGAGGTCTTCCCGCTCGACATCTATTTTTATCAGCGATTCAGAGCGAAAGGATTGAAGCTGCGCAACCGAATCGTCTGGCACTTCGAGCACGGCCTCCACGCCTCGAAAAGATTTTCCGGCCGCTATGAAACGCTCCTCTGGTTCACCAAAGGCAATCAGTACACTTTTAACCTCGATCCTGTGCGCGTGCCGTCGAAGTATCCGGGCAAGACTCATTTCAAAGGCGAGAAGCGTGGACAGCCTTCCGGCAACCCGCTCGGGAAAAACCCCTCGGACATTTGGCATATCGTCATTCAGGATTGGGAGACCGCGCTTTGGAACATTCCGAACGTCAAAGCTAATCACCCCGAAAAGACGATCCACCCGTGCCAGTTCCCTATCGAGCTTGTCGAACGCTGCGTGCTGGCCCTGACAGGCGAAGACGACTGGGTACTCGATCCGTTCTCCGGCGTCGGCTCTGCGCTCCTCGCCGCGTTGAAGAATAAGCGCCGCGCCTTCGGCTGTGAGAAGGAGGAGGAATACATCTCGATTGCGAGGCAGCGGATCGCCGACTTGCGTTCGGGCGCGCTCCGCTATCGTCAACTCGGAAAGCCTGTCCACCAGCCGACCGGACGCGAGAAGGTCGCGCAGATTCCGATGGAGTGGAGAAACACGGAGGCTAAAGCTTGAGACTAGCGGCGCAGTATTCATTCAAAAAGGGTTTGGACGAAATCGCGCGGCGTTACCCGCATCTGCTCGCCGAGGTCAAAGACGCCGTCGGCTCGGTCGACGCTTCCGAGGCAAGAACCAAACTGAGCCGTGAGAAAACGAGAGCCGGACGGATGCTTTACAGCCCGGTCGCGTTGAACAAAGCGTTCAAGAAGGAGCTTGCGCCGAAAGGGTGGAAGAATCTGAAGGTCGATTGTGAGTACCCCACGACTCACTACCTGAAGGAGTATAAAATCCGTTCGAGCCTCAAAGGCGCGTTCCGCGACATGGACTTCGTTAAAGACCGCTTGGGCGTTGAAGTCCAGTTCGGCAAGTACTCTTTCATGGTCTATAACGTCTGCGCCAAGATGACCATTTTTCGAAACCTTAATTTCATAGACTGTGGGATCGAGATCGTGCCGGTGAAGGCGTTGGCCCTCGAAATGTCTTCCGGCGTGTCTTACTTCGAGCAGTTCGTTTGGGACTTAGAGAGCCGCGGCGTCGCCGACATAGACATCCCGGTTCTTATCCTAGGCGTTGACGCTTAGCAGCGTGCCATAGCGACTATGAGTTTGAAAAACTTGAATGAGCGAGTCAGCGCGGCGCGTGCCGAGACGGAGGCGCGGGGGGAGACGTTTTATCCGGGGCCGAGCCGGATTCACTTGGCGGCGTTCCCGCCGAAGGAGCGTTGGGACGACTGGGTCGAGTTGGACTCGCGCGCGTGGCCGCGGCGCGAGGAGCGGCGCTACATGCTCGTGCCGACGACGTGCTTCAACTGCGAGTCGGCGTGCGGGCTGCTGGCCTACATAGATAAAGAGTCACTGAACGTGCAGAAGTTCGAGGGCAACCCCGAACACCCCGGCTCGCGCGGGCGCAACTGCGCGAAGGGGCCGGCGACGCTCAACCAGATCACAGACCCCGACCGCATCCTCTACCCGCTCAGGCGCGCCGGCCGGCGCGGCGAGGGCAAGTGGGTGCAGGTCTCGTGGGACGAGGCTTTGGACGACATCGCCGGGCGCATCCGCAAGGCCGTCACGGGGGGGCGGCCGAACGAGGTGATGTACCACGTCGGCCGCCCCGGCGAGGACGGGTTCACGGAAAGAATCCTCGCGGCGTGGGGCGTGGACGGGCACAACTCGCACACGAACGTCTGCTCGTCGAACGCGCGCGCGGGCTACCAGTTCTGGATGGGCTTGGATCGGCCCAGCCCCGACCACGCGAACGCGGAGGTCATCTTCCTCATCAGCTCGCACCTCGAAGCGGGCCACTACTTCAACCCGCACGCGCAGCGCGTCATCGAGGCGAAGGCCGCGGGCGCGAAGATCATCGTCTTCGACACGCGGCTCTCGAACACCGCGACGCACGCCGACTACTGGGTCGCGCCGTACCCCGGCTCCGAAGCCGCCATCGTCCTCTCGATCGCGAACCACCTCATCAGCAACGACCTCTACAACCGCGAGTTCGTCCGCCGCTGGTGGAACTGGGAGGAGTTCATGGCGGTCGAGTGCCCGGAACTCGAAACCGGTTTCGAGACCTTCGAGCGCGTGCTCAAGACCCTGTACGCGGGTTACACGTTCGAGGTGGCCGCGAAGGAGTCGGGCGTTGACGCGAAGGTGATCGAGGAGATCGCGCACGTCGTCGCGGCCGCGGGCACGAAGTTCTCCAGCCACAACTGGCGCTCGGCCGCGGCCGGAAACCTCGGCGGATGGCAGGTGGCGCGCACGCTCTTTTTCTTAAACGCGCTGCTCGGCGCGGTGGCGACCGAGGGCGGCGTCTACCCGAACGCGTGGAACAAGTTTGTGCCGAAGCCGATCCACCTGCCGCCGCACCCGCCCGAGTGGAACGAGCTGACTTGGCCGCGCGAGTTCCCGCTGGCGATGAACGAGCTGTCGTTCCTGCTGCCGCACTTCCTGAAGGACGGGCGCGGCAAGGTCGACGTCTATTTCACGCGCGTCTACAACCCGGTCTGGACGAACCCCGACGGCTTCTCGTGGATCGAGGTCTTGCAGGACGAAGATTTGATCGGCTGCTACGTCGCGCTCACGCCGACGTGGAACGAGACGGCCTACTTCGCCGACTACATCCTGCCGACCGGCCACGGCTCCGAGCGCCACGACATCCACTCCTACGAGACGCACGACGCGCAGTGGCTCGGCTTCCGCCAGCCCGTGCTGCGCGCCGCGCGCGAGCGCATGGGCGAGAAGGTGTCGGACACGCGCGCCGTCAACCCCGGCGAGGTGTGGGAGGAGAACGAGTTCTGGCTGGAAGTCACTTGGCGCATCGACCCGGACGGCTCGCTCGGCATCCGCAAGTACGCCGAATCGAAGGAGCGGCCGGGCGAGCGCCTGTCGGTTGACGAGTACTACGGCTACATCTTCGAGAACTCCGTGCCGGGGCTGCCTGAGCGCGCGGCGGCCGAAAACCTCTCGCCGTTCGAGTTCATGCGCCGCTACGGCGCGTTCGAGATCAGTCGCAAGGTCGGCGCGGTCTACGAGGAGATCGTGCCGGCCGAGGAGCTCGCGGACGTTCGCGTCGACCGCTTCGGCCGCGTCTACACGAAGACCCCGAAGCCGGCATCAGTCAACATCGTCCCCGTCAACACGCCGGACGGCGACTCGGAGGGCCGCCGCTTCGTCGGCGTGCAGGTTGACGCCGAAGTGCGCCGCGGCTTCCCGACGCCCAGCGGCCGCCTTGAGTTTTATTCGAAGACGCTCGCCGACTGGGGCTGGCACGATCAGTCGCTGCCCACCTACGTCCGCAGCCACGTCCACCCCGACAACCTCGAAGAAGATCAGACAGTTTTGATCTCGACCTTCCGCGTCCCCATCCAGATTCACACGCGCTCGGCCAACGCCAAGTGGCTCGACGAGATCGCGCACACGAACCCGCTCTGGATTCACACGTCGCACGCCGCGCGGCTCGGAGTCCGCACCGGCGATCTCGTCCGCGTCGAGACCGAGGCCGGCCACTTCGTCGTCCGCGCGTGGGTGACGGAAGGCATCCGGCCCGGCGTCGTCGCGTGCAGCCACCACATGGGCCGCTGGAAACTCTCGGACGCGGGCCAGCGGCAACTGATGGCGACCGTCTCGCTCTCGCGCGAGGGCACGCGCTGGGGCCTCAGGCGCGAGCGCGGCGCGGGGCCGTATGAATCAGAAGACCCTGATACCGCGCGCATCTGGTGGACTGACGTGGGCGTGCACCAGAACCTCACCTTCCCCGTCCACCCCGATCCCGTTTCGGGCCAGCACTGCTGGCATCAGGCCGTGCGCGTCCGCCGCGCGGAGGCGGGCGACTCGTACGGCGACATCTCCGTCGACACCGCGAAGGCCCGCGAGGTTTACCAACGCTGGCTCGCCCAGACGCGCCCCGCCGACACCCACTCTCCCGACGGCACGCGCCGCCCCTACTGGCTCCTGCGCCCCCTCAAGCCAGCGCGCGAAGTCTTCCGCCTCCCCGACGAGCAGCCGGAAGAAATTAAGAAGTGAGAATTAAGAATTAAGAATTAGACGGTGGCCGGAGGTTCAGTCGTTCGGGCTTCGCGGGATCGACGCGCACGACGCAGCGCGGACAAGGGGCAAATTCTTAATTCTTAATTCTTAATTCTTAATTCTTAATTTCTTCCGATGGAACTCTTCCGCGCCCTCGCCAGCCTCGTCGAGCCGCCGAACGACGCGACGGCGCGCGTGGCCGAAGCCCTCGGCCTCGGCGCGCCGCCGGACGCGGCGGAGCACACCGAGACTTTCGTCTTCCAGCTCTACCCTTACGCCTCCGTCTATCTGGGCGCGGAGGGGATGATGGGCGGCGAGGCGCGCGATCTGGTAGCCGGCTTCTGGCGCGCGCTGGGGCGGGTGCCGCCCGCCGAAGCCGACCACCTGTCGGTGCTGCTCGCGCTCTACGCGCGGCTGTGCGAGTTGGAGGCGGAGGCGGGAGACGAGCGCGCGCGTGAAGGCTGGCGCGGCGCACGCAAGGCGCTGCTGTGGGAGCACCTGCTGAGCTGGCTGCCGGCGTACCTTGCGAAGCTCGCAGACGCCGGCGCGCCGTTTTACCGCGGCTGGGGGCGCGTGCTCGCGGCGGCGCTCGCCGAAGAGGCCGGGGCGGTCGGGCGGCAGGAGACGCTGTCGCTGCACCTGCGCGAGTCGGCGGCCGTAGTCGATCCGCGCGAGTCGGCGGCCGACGAG
>DATCVD010000223.1:0-3461 GCA_036567125.1 Pyrinomonadaceae bacterium
CGGCCCGCCCCCGGCCGCGCGCAGCTCCGCGAGGAGCGATTCGCGCTCGCGCGCGTCGAGGAAGTCGCGCACCAGCAGCAACCCGTAGCGCGCCGCGCCGTCGGTCTCGTCCATCCTGTTCTTAAAGCGGCGGCGAACTCGACCGCGGCCGCGCGGCTTAAGCCTTCCACTGCAAGAGCTGATCGATCGTCGAGACGGCTATCGGGTGGTAGCCCGGCCGCGCGCGGCGGTAGATGGCGAGCGCGCGCTCGCGCCCCTCCGGCGTCTTCGCCAGCTCGCCGTAGAGCGGACTCAGAAACTTCCGCCGCCCGATTGAGGTCAGGAACTCTTCGAGGCGCGGGTAGGCCGCCTCGTACCGCGAGCGGATCGACATCAGGAGCCACTGGAAGGCGACCTCGGAGTTGCCCGAACGGGTCAGCCGGAACGCGCGGTCGAGTTCACTCATGCGGTCGCGGTCGAGGTCTGCGGGCAGCGACTGAAGGAAGTGCAGCCACTCGTGCGTCGTCCAGCGGCGCGTGTCGATCTGCTCGGCGCGCGCCTCGCCGCCGAGCCAGCGCCGCCCCTGCTCCGCGACGCGCGCGAAGGCGTCGGACTTCGGGCTGGGCGCGCTGCGGGGAAGACCCGCGCTGTAAATCCACTCCTGCACGGGGACGCGCGCCGCGAGCCGCGGGTTGCGGCTCAGCAGGTTCTGCCGCAGGTAGCGGACGAAGTCCTCGGTCGTGATGCTCTGGAAGGCGAAGTGGTCGAAGTAGGCGCGCACGAACGGGTCGAAGCGTTCCCGGCCGAACGTCTCTTCGAGGTGGCGCAAAAACAGCGCGCCCTTCTCGTAAGGGATTTGCGTGAAGCCCTCGTCCGGGTCGCGGCCCTTCAGATCGACGTGCATGATCTCGTCGCGGTCGGCGAGCGTCTTCAACTCCTCGTCGAGCGTGCGCCGCCCCAGCGACGCCTCCATCAGCGCGCGGTCGCGGCCGTAGACGGATTCGAGGATGCGCCGTTCGAGGTAGGTCGTGAAGCCCTCGTTGAGCCAGAAGTCGGGCCACGTCGCGTTCGTCACGAGGTTGCCCGACCACGAGTGGGCCAGCTCGTGCGCGATCAGGGAGACGAGGCTCTTGTCGCCCGCGAGGATGGTCGGCGTGGCGAACGTCAGGCGCGGGTTCTCCATCCCGCCGAACGGGAACGACGGCGGCAGGATGAGCACGTCGTAGCGGCCCCAGCGGTACGGCCCGTACAGGCGCTCGGTCGCCTCGACCATCCGCTCCGTGTCGCTGAGTTCGCGCGCCGCGCGCTCGACCACCGACGGCTCGGCGTACACCCCCGTGCGGCGGCCGACCGGGCGGAAGCGCAAATCGCCGACGGCCAGCGCGATCAAATAGGACGGGATCGGCTGCGCCATGCGGAAGCCGTAGTCGCCGTCGCGCGCCGCGCGCGAGTCGTTGTCGGCGCTCATCACGGCGAGCAGCTCGCGCGGCGTGCGCACCCGCGCCGTGTAGGTGACGCGCACCTGCGGCGTGTCCTGCAACGGGATCCAACTGCGCGCGTGGATGGCCTGCGACTGCGTGAACATGAAGGGCAGCCGCTTGCCCGCCGTCTGCGCGGGTTCGAGCCACTGAAGGCCGGAGGCCGACGGGCTGGTCGTGTAATGGACGCGCACGCGGTCGGCGCGCTCCGGCAGTTGAATCGTCAGCGGCGCTCCGAGGACGGGATCGTTCGCGCCGATGGCGAACTGCGCCTCGCGCCAAGTGCCCCCGCCCGCCGAAGCCTCGACGCGCGTCACGCCGAGGTTGCGCGTGTCCAAGATCAGCGGCGCGCCCCGGCCGCGCGCCGTGCGCTCGACGGTGAGCGTGGCCGAGCCTTTCAGAATCTTCTGATCGAAGAGCACGTCCCAGTCGAGATCGACGTGGCGTACCCGCACCTCGGCCGGGTTCGCGTACGAGTGCGCGTCCTCGACCCCGCGCGGCGTCGTCGCACGCTGCCGCACCGTCCTTTGCGCGGCGGCCGTCGCGGACGCGCCCGCCGGCAGCGGCGCGGCGAGCAGCAGCAGCAGGCAGAGAAGCACCGAGACTTTCTTCATCGCACCGGTCTCCGGAAAAATTATTCTGGGAGAATTGCCCCTAGCATATTCACGCGCCCGCAAAATCGCAACGTGCGCCCCGGATTTCCGGGCGGGGCGGCGGCTGTGAGACCGGCGCGGCCGGGTGTTAAAATGTGCGGCAATGGAGCAAGTTCATCTCACGGGGTTGACCGAAGCGGAGCTGGGCGAGTTCGTCAAAACTTTGGGCGAGCCGGACTACCGCGCGCGCCAGATTTTCGCGGCGCTGCACCGCCGCCGGCTGCTCTCGTTCGACGAGATGACCGATCTGCCCAAAGACCTGCGCGCCGCGCTGGCCGCGCGCGCCACCGCGTCCACGCTCGCCGTCGAGTCGCGCTACATCTCCGAGGACGGCACGCGCCGCTACCTTTTGAAGACGCACGACGGGCTGCCCGTCGAGACCGTCTTCATCCCCGAAGAGCGGCGCGACACGATCTGCTTCTCGTCGCAGTCGGGCTGCCCGCTCCAGTGCAGCTTCTGTCTGACGGCGAAGCTCGGCCTGCTGCGGACGCTCACGGCCGGCGAGATCGTCGAGCAGATCGTCGTCGCACTCAACGACGCCTACGGCGCGGGCGAGCGCACGCCGCGCGGCACGAACCTCGTCGCCATGGGCGCGGGCGAGCCGTTCCTCGCCTTCGACTCGCTGATGAAGGCGCTGCGGATCATGTCGGCGGAGGGCGGGCTCCACATCGTCCCGAACCGCGTGACGGTCTCGACCGCCGGCATCGTCCCGCGCATCAGGGAGCTGGCGGCCGTGCCCGACCGCCCGCACCTCGCCATCTCGCTCGCCGCGCCGACCGACGAGCTGCGCGACGAGCTGATGCCGATCAACAGGAAGTGGCCGCTCGGAGAGCTGCTGGCCGCGTGCAAGGAGTTCGAGAAATCCCTGAAGCCGGGCGAGCGTTTCACCTTCGAGTACGTGCTGCTCGACGGCGTGAACGACTCGGACGAGCACGCGCGCCAGTTGGCGAACCTCCTGAACCGCCACCAGCTGCGGACGAAGGTCAATCTCATCCCGCACAACCCCGGCGACCCGCTGCCCTACCGGCCGTCGCCGCCCGAGCGGGTCGAGAGTTTTCAACGCATCCTCGAATCGAAGGGCGTCCATGCCTTCGTCCGCCGGCCGCGCGGCCGCGACATCTACGCCGCCTGCGGCCAGCTCTCGGCGCGGCGCGCTTCGGCGAACAACCTCGCGCCTTCGCTCGTGCATCAATTAACGCGGTAGGCGCGCAAGCAGAACTCTCAAGCACCGACCGAAACGACGAACGAGATGATTAAAAAATTCTTACGCCACGCAACCACACTCTCTCTCATCCCGCTTTTAACCGCTGCCGGCGCGGCCGGCCGCACCTCCGCCGGCGCGAGCTGTTCC
>DATCVD010000224.1:0-2568 GCA_036567125.1 Pyrinomonadaceae bacterium
CCCGCCGACGCCGCGGCGCGGGCCGCCGCCCTGCGTCACGCCGAGGTCGGCGACGCGATGCACAAGTTCGGCAACGACGACTCCGCCTTCGACGCCTACCACAAGAGCCTGACGGCCCTCGACAAGCTGGCCGGCGAGCGCGGCGCGGCCGGCGTCAACTGCGAGGCCGGGATGATCCTGCGCAAGGTCGGCCGGATCGCCGAGATGCGGTTGAAGGGGAACGAGCCGGCCGAGTTCATTAAGGCGATGTTCGGCGACCTCAAGAACATCGAGGGGCTGGTCACGGAAGAGGTCAAGCGGCTGTCAGGCTCAGGCCGCGGGATGGAATAAGGAGCGCGCCGGGCCGACTTCGACGGCTTCGCCGGCCTCCGGGTTCGTGCCGGCGCGGACGGGCGAGGGGCCGGGGCGTGACACCGGAAGGTGTGTCACGCCCCGGCCCGTCGCCCGTCCGTTCATAAGCGCGGCCGGTGCGCTTTACGGACTGACGAGCTTCGCGCGGATGGCCTTGGCGCGCGCCTCGGCGGCGGCGGCGTCCGCCTCGCGGCCGAGCTTGCGCAGGACGAGGGCGTGCTTCTCAAGGCTCACCGCCAGCTCGTAGCTCTCCGGCCCCGGCGCTTTTTCGAGCATCGCCACGGCCTTCTGGAACAGCGACTCGGCCTCCGCGTCGCTGCCCTGCCGGCGGCGCAGTTCGGCCAGCTCGTGCCAACTGAACGCGGCGGAGGCGCGCGCGCCCTCCCCGTCCTTGGCGAAGGCCGCGTGCACGCGCTCGAAGAGTTGATCGGCCTGCTCTTTCCTCCCGAGCGCGTAGAGGAGCAGCGCGTAATTCTTCCTGAACCAGACGGGGTCGCCGCCGCCGCCCGGCCCGCCGCGCTTCTCGGCGCGGGCGATGGCCCGCTGGTAGTAAGGCTCGGCCTCGGCGTACCTGCCGAGGTTGTAGAGCGCCTTGGCGACGTTGTTGAGGATGCTGTCGAGCACCTCGTCTTCCGGCCCCATGTGCTGCGCGCCGACCTCCTCGGCGCGCTTGAAGGCGGTCAGCGCGTCGGCATACTTCTCCTGCGCCAAGCAGACCACGCCGAGCCGGTTGAGCACGTTCGCCAGTTGCACGCGCTCCTTCCCGGCCGCCCCCTCCTGCGCCGCGACGACCCGCCTGTAAACGGCCTCGGCGGCCGCGTAGTCGCGCTTCTCGCCGTAGACGAAGGCCAGATCGTCCAACGCGCCGACGGTGATTTTGCCCGCGGGGCCGTACTCCTTCTCGAAGACGGCAACCGCGCGCTTGAGATTCGCCACGGCCTCGGCGTACTTCCGCCGGCCGAAGTAGGCGAGGGCGAGGTGCTTGCGGGTGAAGGCGGTGTCCGAGTCCGACGCGCGGTGCTGCTCCTCGATTTCGAGCGTGCGCCGGAGCGCCTCCTCGGCCTCGGCGTACTTCCGCAGATCGAGGTAGGTCTTCCCCAAGGCGTAGAGGAGCGAGCCGACCGTCTTGTGCTTCGGCCCCACCTCCGGCGACTTCTCGCGGATCGAGAGCGCCTGCTTGAACAGCGGCTCCGCCTCGGCGGGCTTGCCCTCGCCGGCGCGGACTTCGGCCAGCTTCACGTAGGCGTCGGCGGTCTCCGGGTGATTCGGGCCGAGATTCTTGAGCCGCAGGTCGATGACGCGCTGGTAGAGCGGCCCGGCCACGTCGTACTTATTGAGCTTCAGGTTGAAGAACGCCACGTCGTCGACGGCGTTGATGGTTCTCTTATCGTCAGGCCCGAACGCCTTCTCCCGGATGGACAGGACGCGCCGCGAGAGCAGCTCGGCCGGGGCGTACTTTTCGCGATCGTTGTAGAACCCGGCCAGATCGAACAGGTAGACGGCGACCTCCGGGTCGTCCGCGCCCTTCGACTTCTCGGCCGATTCGAGCGCGCGCTTGAAGTAGGTTTCGGCCTCGTCGTATTTCTTCAGGGACGCCTGATTCTGCGCGAGCGACTTAAAGATGAGCGGGGTGACGGTGTTAGCCATCCCTATTTGCGGGTGCTTCACGGCCCCGTCGGCCACCTCCTTGAAGAGCGGCTCGGCCTCGGTGTACCGCCCCTGATTGTTGTAGTTGAGGGCGAGAAAGTAGGCGGCGACTAGGATGTCTTGATCGTCGGGCTTGAGGTTCTTGCGCCTGACGGCGAGGGCGAGGCGGTAGAGCGGGTCGGCCTCCGCGTACTTGCCCGCGCCCGTGTAGAGCTGCGCCACGGCGAGGACGATCGTCGCGGTGTCGGCCGGATCGGGGCCGGCGTCCTTCTCCCAGATGGCGAGCGCCTGTTTGTAGAAAGGCTCGGCCTCGGCCACCTTGTTTTGTTCGAGTTTGATCGAGACGAGGCCGGCAAGCGTCGCGGCCAGACGGTAGTCCGTCTCGCCGAACGCGCGGGCCTTTTCCAGCGCGAGGCCGAGGCGTTTCTCCGCCTCGGCGTAATCCTTCTGCTCGCGCGCGCGCCCCGCGCTCTCCATGTAAGTCTTCCACAGCGCCTCCTGCGCGCGAGCGGCGGCGGGCGCGAGGCAGAGCAGCAGGAGTGCGAGCGGCAGTGCGCGAGCGGGCGCGGC
>DATCVD010000225.1:0-4516 GCA_036567125.1 Pyrinomonadaceae bacterium
CGTCGGCCGTCTAGCCGACGGGCGGGGGCGCGGGCGCGTCGCCGGCCGGCACGCCCGAGAGCGCCCACTTGAGGACGGGCGGGGTGACGAGCGTCGTGACGATGACCATGATGACGACCGCGCCGAAGGTCGCGGAGTTGATGACCGGCTCGGGCGTGCCCTGCGCGTTCGGGAGCATCAGGGTCGCGCCGATGCCGGCGAAGATGAGGCCCACCTCGCCGCGCGGGATCATACCGACGCCGACGGCCAGCCGGTTGATGCCGCGCTCCAGCACGGCGAGCGAGCAGACCTGCTTGCCGATGATCGCGACCGCCGTCAGCACGGCCGCGAAGCCGAGCAGCTCGGGCCGCGCGAAGGCGCTCAGATCGACCCTGAGGCCCATCAGCACGAAGAAGATGGGGACGAGCACGGCGGCGACGGGCGCGAGCAGGTCGCCCAAGTCGCGCTCGCCGCGGCGCGTGAACGGCTCGAAGTGGACTTCGTCGAGGACGAGGCCGGCGGCGAAGGCCCCGACGATGGGCGCGAGGCCGACGAGCGCCGCCAGCCACGCGAGCGTGAAGCAGAAGACGAGCGCGAGCGCGAGCAGCACGCCGCGCGTCTCAAGCCGCCCCGCGCCGCGGAAGACGTGCGGCACGAGGTAGTGGCCGACGGCGAGCGCGCCGCCGAGGAAGACGAGCGCTTTGAGCGCGATCAGGCCCACGTCCGCGAGCGACAGCGACGCGCCCGCGCCCGCCGCCTTGATCGCGCCCGCGACGACCGCGAGGATGAGCAGCCCCAGCACGTCGTCGATGACGGCCGCGCCGAGCACGATGCGCGACTCGCGCGTCTGCACCTTCCCCAAATCTTTCAGCACGCGCGCCGTGATGCCGACCGAGGTGGCGCACAGCGTCGCGCCGATGAAGATGTGCGCGAGCGTGTGTTCGTCGGGGATGAAGTAGGCGGCCACGCCCCAGCCCAGAAAGAACGGCGCGATGACCCCGGCCACGGCGACGAGCAGCGACGACCAGCCGACCTCCATCATCTCGCCGAGGTTCGACTCCAGCCCGACCTCGAAGAGCAGGATGATGACGCCGATCTCGGCGAGCGCGGCGATGATCGCGTTGCCCCGCAACGCCTCGACCTGCGCCACGCCCGCGAGCGAGAGCGCGCCGACGAGGATGCCGCCGATCAACTCTCCGAGCACCGCCGGCTGGCCGATGCGCTCGAACACCTCGCCGCCGAGTTTGGCGACCAGCAGGATGACGGCCACGCCGATGAGCACGCCCGCGTCCAGCCCGTGCCCCGCGCCGCCCGCTTCTTCCGAAGCGCCGGCGGCCGCGGGGAACGCGAGCCACAGCGCGCCGAGCGCCAGCAGAACCAGTGACAGCTTCACCCTCATCAGAACGAACCTCGAAAATTATTTCCGGCGGCCGCCGGCCGCCGCGGTTTTTTCAGCCGGCCGCGCCCCCGACCGGCGCGGGCGAGGCGTGACGGCCGGCGCGATCAGTCGACGGGGATGTAATAGCCGTCCTCGCGCTGTTCGAGGCCGGCGGGCGTGCGCGGGCTGAGCACGGGGCGGCTCTCCGCGGGCAGGCCGTAGCGCCTCATCAGCGCGGCCGCGATCTTCACGATGTCGCGCTGGTAGCGGCGGGCCTCGGCGTCCACGAGTTTCAGCCGCTTGCGGTTCTTGTCGCGGTAGCGGAAATTCGAGAACAGCACGAGCAGCAGGTAGTAGCCGGCCCCGCCGAGGATGAGCGCGGTGAGGAAGTCGACGCTGACGCCGCGCGCCGCGAAGAAGAAGATGAAGCAGAGGACGCCGAAGTAGGTGGCGACGCGCGCCATGAACCAGCCGTACTTGTTGAACCAGAGCCGCTCGCTCGTGATGAAGGCCTCGCGCCGCCCGTACCTGTCCTTCGCCTTGAGGAACGCGCGCGCCTCCCCCTCGCACGACGCGACGGCCGGCCAGCGATCCAGCAGCTTCTGCGTGTCGGCCGGCTCGCGGATCTCGTCGAGGATGATTTCGAGCAGGCGCGCGGCGTCGGCCGGCAGCTTCTCCGCCTCGCGGTTTTTGCTCTGCTTCGTCTTCACGCTCGCCAGCTTCGTTGGGCCTCCGCCGCCCGATGCGGGACGCGCCGCCGCCGTCAAACGTTTGACGGCGGCGGCGCGTCAGTTTTACGCCCGCGCGCCACCGGAAGGTTACGCCCGCCGGCGCGCCTAGCCCTTCCGGCCCCCCAAGAGCACCTTCGAGAAGGTGTAATAGACGAGGACGAGGATGAAGACCCACGCCGCGCTCATGAAGAGCCAGCCGCCGCCGGTCATCAACTGCTCCTGCCGCTCGCGCGCCACCACCGGCGCGGCCTCCTGCACGAGCGCCAGCACTGTTCCGATAATCAGGTTCGTCATACGGTCGCCTCCTCCGCGAGCCTCCCGCGCCCGTACTTCTTCCACGCGATGCGCGTCAGCACGAGGATCAGGACGCACAGCGCGATCATCTCCAGCCGCGCCATCCAGCGCAGGAAACTCTGCTCCGCGATGGCCGGGTCGGCGACGAGGCTGCGGCCCGCCAGCCCGAACTCGTACATGAACCGCTCGCCGACGCCGGCCGTCGCCTTGCTGAAGCCCGGCGCGTCCACCCACTTCTGCGAGAGCATCCGCGGGATCAGCGAGTCAATCGTCCCCTTGAAGAGGATGACCGAGATCATGATCGGCACGACGTACTTCATGATCGGGTAGAAGAAGCCGGGCAGGTTGATCTGCTGCCCCTTCTTGATCTCGTCGAACGCCTTGCGGCCGCCGAAAATCCAGAAGAAGAGGATCGTCTCGATGAGCGCGAAGACCAAGAGCAGGAACTCGCCCGACCAGAAGTCGAACTCGTCGAGGTAGCCGTGCTGGAGGAAGAGCACGATGGGCGCGACCCCGACGAGGATGATCACTCCGACGAGCATGGCCGCGCGCTGCCGGGTCATCTTCAGCTCGTCCTGAAGGAATGCCATCGCGGGCTGCGAGAGGGCGAGCGAGGAGGTGATGCCGGCGAAGAAGAGGAGCGTGAACCAGATGCCGCCGAAGAGGAAGCCCGCCGGGACGGTCGAGAAGACGGCGGGCATCGTCTGGAAGCCGAGGTTGAAAGTGCCCGACTTCGCGATGGCCGTGGCCGCGCCCGCGCCGTAGAAGGCGGTGGCGGCGGGGATGGCGATGGAGCCGCCGAGGATCACCTCGCAGAACTCGTTCATCGAGGAGGTCGCGAGGCCCGTCAGCACGATGTCGTCGTTCTCCTTGAGGTAGCTCGCGTAAGTCTCAATCGAGCCGGTGCCGAGCGAGAGCGTGAAGAAGATTTGGCCGGCGGCGGCGAGCCAGACCGCGCCGTTCGTGATCTGCGAGAAGTCCGGGTTCCAGACGAAGGCCAGCCCGCCCATCGCGCCCGGAAGGCTTAGCACCCGGATGCCGACGATGATGGCGAACAGGATCAGGAGCGGCATCCCGATCTTCGCCACCTTCTCGATGCCGCCGGAGATGCCGCGCGAGATGATGTAGATGTTGGCGAAGAGCGTGATCGCCAGAAAAATCCACGACAGCACGCTGCCCGACACGGGCCAGCCGTTGTTCGTCCCCTGATACGCGCCGAGGTAGTCGCCCATCGTCGTGAACGCCTGATCGGGCGACTGCCCCTGAATCGACGGCATCTGCCCGGTGAACGAGAGCACGGCGTAGCCGAGCGTCCACGACTCGATGTAGGTGTAGAAGATGACGAAGGCGAGCGGGATGAAGACGCCGAGCGCGCCGAGGTACTTCGAGAGCGGGTGCTTCCACAGCGTCTCGAACATGCCGGGCGAGGTCGAGTAGCCGTAGCGCCCGCCGCGCCGCCCGATGCCCCACTCGATCCACATCAGCGGGATGCCGAGCAGCAGCAGCGAGATGAAGTACGGGATCATGAACGTCCCGCCGCCGTTGCGGGCGGCGAGCGCCGGGAAGCGCAGGAAGTTGCCGAGGCCGACGGCGTTGCCGGCCATCGCCAGCACGAGGCCGAGTTGCGAGGCCCAGCCCTCGCGGTCGTCGGCCACGCCGTCGAGGTTGATGTCCGTGTGCTTGGTAGGATCCGCCATTTCGGTTTCGCCTCTCCTCAGATGAAGCCGGCGGTCACGGCCCGGCTAAGGGGACGCCCGCCAACGGCTCGCGCGCGTCGCTCAAAGGGTCGAAGTTGTTGAACTGGCTGCTGCGGGGCGGCCGCGTTTCTCGTCCGCCGAAAGGGCCGCGCGGCTGTTTAAAGACTGGGACGCGCGCATTATACCGATTTAGACCCACCTGTCGAGAATTAAATCCCCCGCCCGCGCGCGGACGTGAGCGCGGCCTCCGGCCGGCTTTAAACCACCCGGCGGCGGACGTAGCCGGCGCGGTATGACGCGCGGAGATTTCCTCTGTAGAATCCGCGCGTGCGTCATAGCCCCACGGCCCGCGAGGGCGGCTCGCGATTGGACGGAAGAGCGACGGCCGCGCCGCCGGCCGATGACGAGACGCGGCCCGCGTCGTCCGGCCAGACGCG
>DATCVD010000226.1:0-4710 GCA_036567125.1 Pyrinomonadaceae bacterium
CTGCACCGCCGCAACGTCGCGCGCCTCGACGCGCACCGCCGCTCGGCGCGCGTCGAGTTGCTGCACGCTTTGGCCGACCTGCCCGACAACTTCGCGGCGTCGCTCCTCGCGCGTCCCGACGACTACAAGGCCAGCCGCCGCCTCTTCGCCGCGCTGCTCCCCGTCTATCGCCGCGCCGTCGAGATGCTCCGGCAGGACGGCGACGCGCGCGGCGTCCAGACAATCGCGCGCCTCTCCGACGACGTCTGCTCCCGCCTGCGCAGCCTCGAAGCCTTCGACCGTACGGACGCCCACGCCGCGCCCGGAGGAGACGAACAATGCACGCCGCACGACTTGCAAACTACCGCCCCGCAACTGCCCGCGGCCCACTCGCACGGCGGCGCGACGACCTTGACGCGCGCCTGAGATGGCTCGTGGCCTTCGACGCCGCGGCCGAGCGGCGCGCGCGACAGTTCCGCACCCCGCGCGAGGAGCGCGAGATGCTGATGATGCGGCGGCCCGTCAGCGTCGAGCGCGCCTACGCCCTATTCGGCCTGCTGCTCGGCGCGCTCCCGCCCGCCGCGATCTTCGTCCGGCTATTCGGCTACGGGTTCACTTACGAACGCGACTGGGGCTACTTCACACTGCCGGCAATGTGCTTGGCGATGAATACCATTTGCGCCTTCGTCGGTCACAGGATGGGGCGCGCGGTTGGCCAACCGATGATCGCGGGCGCGGAGCGGCATTCGTGGACGCGGACGCTGCTGTTCACCGTGCTGGCCGCGTTCGCGTGGGCGACGGCTACGGGCGCGGCCGGCGGCGCTGTCTTCTTCGGCGTCGGGGCGATCTTCGGCGCGTTCATCGCGCTCGCGGTCGCGCTGCCGGCTTTCGTCGTCTTCACCGTGTTTCACCGCCTGCTCGCGCGCGGTGGTATGATTGAGGCGCGCCACCTCCGGCCGCTCGCGTGGGGCGTCGCGGCGACGGCCGCGGCCCTCGTCGCCGGCCTGTAGCCGCCACCACACTGAAGGAGTGGGCGGCGGGCGGCGGGCGGTAAGCAGGAGTAGCAAACTGCTTTCACCGCCCGCCGCCCACCGCTCACTGCTCGCTCGAATGCTCCTCCTTCTCCTCCTCGTCTCGCTGTTCCTGCTCGTGCTGCTCGGCTTCTACGTCTTCGTGGCAAGCCCGCGCAGCCGCGCGCACCAGACGTTCGCGGGCTTCGTCCTCTGCCTCGCGCTGTGGGCCGTCAAGGACATCGTGCTCTGGGAGTTCAGCCCCGCGGACGCGGGCGCGGGCTGGTGGGCGGGCGCGAGCTTCGTCCTCGCGTTCCTCTTAAACGCCGCGCTCGCCGTCTTCGCGTGGGTCTTCCCCGAAAACCGCCCCGCGCCCGTCAGGCGGCTCGCCGTGCTGCTCGCGCCCGGCGCGATCTTCGTCTCGGCCACCCTTTTCGGATGGGTGTGGCGCGACGCGCGGCTCGCCGGCGGGCGCTTCTCGATTGAGCTGACGCCGCTCGCCTACGCCTTCGGCCTCTACATCTACGTCCTGTTCGCTTACGGCTTCCGCCTGCTCTACCTCAAGTGCCGGCGCTACCGCGGCCAACTCCGCGGCAACCAGCTCGCGGCGATACTCTGGGCGCTCGCCATCACGGGCGTCTTCAAAACGCTCTCCAACATCCTCCTCCCGCTCGCGGGCCGTTACGAACTGCTGCCCTACTCGTCCGTCTTCGTCCTGCCCGGCGTCTTCGTCTACGCCTACGCCGTCTCGAACTTCAAGCTCTTCTCGCTCCAGTCCGCGCTCGATCAGTTTCGCCTCTTCCCCATCGCCTACAAGGTCGCGCTCTCCATCGCCGCGGTCGCCGTCACCAGCTTCTTCTTCATCCAAATCCCGATCGTCTGGTGGAGCTTCGGCGCGGGCGCGGCGGCCGAGGAGTGGAAACGCTACCTCGTCTTCAGCGTCGTCACCGCGCTCGTCCCGAACCTGCTGCTCGTCGCGCTGGTCATCCGCATCATCTCGCGCCCGCTCAGGCGGCTGACCGAGGCGGCCGTCACGGTCGCCGGCGGCGACTACGGCGCGCAGGTCGAACTCAAGAGCAACGACGAGGTCGGCCTGCTCGCCTCCTCCTTCAACGAGATGAGCCGCAAGATGGCGGCCGACATCGAACACCTGCGCGCGATGGGCGAGCACCTCGTCCGCACCGAAAAGCTCGCCGCCGCCGGCACGCTCGCCGCGGGCGTGGCGCACGAGGTCAACAACCCGCTCGCCTCGATCTCGTCGCTCGTCCAAATCCTGCAAGCGCGGCTGCCGGCCGGCGACGACGACAGGCGGGCCGCCGAGACGCGCGAACTCCTGCGCCTCGTCTCCACGCAGATCGCGCGCATCACGCAGGTGGTGCGCGACATGACGGACTTCGCCGGCCAGCGCCCGCCCTCGCGCGCGCCGCTCGACGTGTCGCGCGCCATCGACGCGGCCGTCCGCCTCGCCAGCTTCGACAAGGACTTCAAACGCCTGACCATCTCGACCGACTTCGACGCGGCCGCGCCGCGCGTGCCGGCCGACGCCGACCAACTGCAACAGGTCTTCCTCAACCTCATGCTCAACGCCCGCGACGCGATGCCCGAAGGCGGCCGCCTGCGCGTCTCGACGCGCTACGAGCACGAGCGGGACGAACTCGCCGTCGAGATCGCCGACACCGGCTCAGGCATCGCGCCCGAACACCTCCCCCACGTCTTCGATCCTTTTTTTACGACCAAGCCCGCGGGCCGCGGCACGGGCCTCGGCCTCGCCGTCTGCCACCGCATCGTGACGGCCCACGGCGGCCGCATCGAAGTCACGAACAACAACGGGCGCGGCACGCTCGTCCGCGTCGTGCTGCCGCTCCTGAAAGCTTGAGGAAGTGTTATGCGTCTTCCTCCGGTGACATTCCCGGTCTTAACTTTGACGCCTTTGCTCCTCCTCGCGCGTCCCACACTCGGCCCGAACTATCATGGTTATGATTCTGCGGCGGCTACGGACACACGGCCATCCACCCGAGTCGCGCCGCCCTCGCCCGGCTCGCCGGACGCTTGAAAAACGGAATGGCGACGATTCACCTTGAGACGTTCATCCGCGCGCCGCCGGAGGTCTGCTTCGATCTCTGCCTCGACGTAAACTTCCACGAGCGCGCCGGCCACGGCCGCGCCGTCGCGGGCACGACCTCCGGCGCGCTTCGTTTCGGCGACACGGTCACGTGGGAGGCCACGCACTTCCTCGTGCGGCAGCGGCTCACCTCGAAGATCGTGGAGTATGATCGGCCGCGCCGCTTCGTTGACGAGATGCAGCGCGGCGCGTTCGCGCGGTGGCGTCACGAGCACCGCTTCGTCGGACGGCGGGGCGGCACGCTCGCCGTCGACGACGTTGACTTCGCCGCGCCGCTCGGGCCGCTGGGTAAACTGGTTGACGCCGTGCTGCTCGAAAGCTACATGACGCGCTTCCTCGTCCGGCACAACGTACACTTCAAGCGAGAGGCGGAGGCGCTTGCCGCCCGCGAGGCGGGTGCCGCGCGCGCGGCCGGCGCGGCCCCACGTCACACGAGATGAAAATCTTCGGCATCCCCATCAAGATCGACCCCTCGTTCTTCGTGCTGTCGGCGCTGCTCTCCTTCAGCCGTATCTCCGAGCCTGTGCTGCTCGTCGTCTGGCTCGTCGTCGTGCTCTTCTCCGTGCTCGCCCACGAGTTCGGCCACGCGCTGGCGGCGCGGGCGTTCGGGCAGTCGCCCTCGATCCTGCTCTACTCGATGGGCGGGCTGACCTCCTTCGGGCACGCGGAGGCGCGCCTCCACCCGCTGAAGAATCTGCTGGTGACGCTGGCCGGGCCGGCCGCCGGCCTGCTCGTCGGCGCGCTCGTTTACGTGGCGTGGCCCGCGACGCTCGGCGCGGTCGATTCGCTCCCGCTGGCGGTCGCCTACAGCGATCTGCTGTGGGTCAACGTCGCGTGGAGCGTCTTCAACCTCCTGCCCGTGCTGCCGCTCGACGGCGGGCACGTCGTCGGCTCGCTCGAAGAGTGGTTCACGGGCCGGCGCGAGCAGCCCGTCGCGCACGCCGTCTCCCTGCTCGCGGCGGCGGCCCTCGCCCTGTGGGCGCTCTCGGCCGGCTCGCTCTGGATCACCTTCCTCGGCGGGATGTTCGCCTACGCGAACGGCAGCCACCTCTGGCGGATGCTGCAAGGGCGGCGCGACGCGCGACTGCAACCCACGCTCGCCGGCGCGCGCGAGGCCGTCGAAGCCGGCGACTTAGACCGCGCCTTCCGGCTGCTCACCGAGGTCGGCCGCGAGGCCAAAAGCGAGTCGGTCAAAAGGGAGGCCGCGCGGCTCCTCGTCTTCGCCCACATCCGCGAGGGCGATTACGAGCGGGCCGAGCACGACTTGAACAGGTACGAGGCGCTCTACGGCGCGGACGCGTACCTGCGCGGGCTGCTCCCCCTCGCGCGCGGCGACGGCGCGGCGGCCGTCGCCGACCTGCAAGCCGCCTTCGACGAGAGCGCGTCGAAGGAGACGGGGCTGCCCCTCTTCCGCGCCCTCGTCGCCGCCAAAAGGTTCTCCGACGCGGCGGCGCTCTGCGCGCACCCGGCGCTGGTAGAATTATCCGGGGCGCTGCGCGTCGAGTTGCAGTCCGAGTCTTTCCGCGCCGGCGATTTCGCAACCTCCGCGCGGGCCGGGGCCGAGGCGTTCGCCGAGCGCCCCGACCCGGCCGTCGCCTA